>NZ_AKJR01000218.1:0-59131 GCF_000282235.1 Pseudomonas sp. GM24
GATCGGTTCCCTCTCCCTTTGGGCGGTCCGACGTTTCGGGAGGGCTAGGGTGAGGGGCTTCTAGAAGGACACCTCCGCCGGCTGCGACAACCGCAGCACCGACAAGTCCCCCGTAATACGCTTGTAAGCCAGACGAATCGCTTCGATGCTGGCCCCATTCTTCGCACTGTTCTCATGCAGGATCACAATCACCTTGGTGCTCAAGCGCTCAGGTTCTTTCGCGCCCTTATCCCGCCACTGCCCATAAGCATCGAACACACTGAAACCATCAGGAAACCGCGACGTGACTTCCTGATCAAGAAACTCACGCCAGCGCGCCGTGCTCACCGCACCTTCCTTGCCATCAATTGAACCCACCGAAAAGTACAACTCGGTGCGAATCCACTGCGCCTGTGCCGGCCGCGAGGCATCGCCTTGCAGGGTCGAGCTGGCGGGATCATGGGTGTGAACGGACGCAGGAGGAGGGCTGGCACAACCGGCGACGGCCAGGAACAAGGCCGCCAGTAAGAGACGTTGAGGCATGGAACATCCTTATTGATCGTTAGGTGAACCGCTTGAGTATAAGGTTGCGGTTTACCGGCCAATAAAGACCTAAAAAGCAGGCTGATAGGCGCTTCGGGAATAACCCGCTTACGTCGTCGCCGGCGGTTTCGCCAAGGCAATTTCCGCCGCCCCCAAACGCTTGAGAATCTCGAACAGCAAATCACTTTTGGTGACCCCGACAATCCTCGGGCTGCCCACATACCCGGTCACCGTCAAGGTGATCCCGTCCGGCGACAATTTGCTGAAGCGCACAAACGGCGCCGGTTTATCGAGGATGGTTTCGTTCTCCCGATAGGTGTTGAGCAACAGGTCCTTGACCTCTTCGGGATCGATGTCCAGCGGGAACACCAATTCCAGTGACGCCACACCTTGCGCGCTGCCGCCCAGCGTGACGTTGCGCAGGTTCTGCGAGATCAGTTGCGAGTTGGGCACGATGACGATCGAGCGGTCGCTGAGCTGGATTTCCGTGGCGCGCACGTTGATGCGGCGGATGTCGCCTTCCACACCACTGATGCTGATCAAGTCGCCGACTTTCACCGGTCGTTCAGTCAACAGAATCAGGCCCGAGACGAAGTTCTTGACGATCTCCTGCAGACCAAAGCCGATACCCACCGACAGCGCACTGACGATCCACGCCAGATTGGTCCACTGCACGCCCAGTGACGACAGCGTCAGCAGAATCACGAACGCGTAACCGATGTTGGAAAACAGCGTGCTCAGCGAGGCGCACATGCCCGGGTCCATGTCGGTCTTGGGCAGAAACTCGTTGTCGAGCCAGCGGCGCAGGGCGCGGATCAGCCAGATGCCGATCATCAGCGCCAGGACGGCATTGAGCAGGTGGCCGGGAACGATGTTCAGCTTGCGCAGCCCGGCGCCGCCGAGGATCGCCATGATGTTGCTCGCCAGTTGCCCGAGCGTGGTGCCGATGCCGCCGACAAACAGGGCGATGACCGCCAGCAACAGCAGCGCTGCCCGACTGAAACCCGACAGCAGAATCTCGATCTGATCAAGTCGTCGATCGCCAATGCCGAGCAGCTGTTTGAGCGCCTTGCCGCTCGCATGTCGGGGTGAAAACACATGCTCACAGGCGTCCTTGACCAGTTGAATCAGCAGGTAGAAACCCGACAAGACAATGTACGCCCACACCAGCTCATAACTGATGAACCGCGCCAGCGATACGTAGCCTGCGAGCAGGGCAATCGCCGAGACAAACATCGAGACGCTGGCGAGGGTGTAAATCACCCCGGCAAACGTGCTGTTTGCCGCCGCCGCGTCATTGGCCGCGACCAGCGCCTTGCGCACTTTGCCGACGCGCAACAGCAGACTCGTCACGATTGCCAGCACAACGATGGAAATCACCCCGCGCCCGGCGATCACGATCTGGCTGCTCATGCCCGTGGCATTGCTGACCTGGACCAGCGTCACCAGCACCAGTAACGTGCAGGACAGAATGCGTGGGTAGGGTTTGAGCGCCAATGCCACTTGATCGGCAATCGCTGGCAGGCGCCACGAGGGATGCTCGGTCGACAGCAACGCACGGCTCAATCCGGTGAGCAGCACGCAGGCATAGACGACTTTTTCGAACTCTTCGGAGAAGGTTTCCAGCACCGGTGGCAAAGGTTGGTGGCGGGTGCAGGCATAGAACAGCAATTGCAAAGCAATCGCGGTGGTGGCGATGGTTGCCAGCGCCGAGGCGAACGCCAGCGCACTGCGACGCAGGCGTCCCTCGGGCATGCGGTAAATGCACACCCAGGTCAGACCCCGTTCGGCCAGTCTGCGGCCGAATGTCCAGATGATCAGCGCCAACGCCATCAACACACTGGTGTAGAAACGTTCCCCTGGTGCCCACACGGCGGCCCAGGTATCGCGCACCTGCGCGATGAAAAAACGTAAACGCTGACGGTCGTCGTCACTCGGGCTCACCAGCGGCGACCAGAAACTCGGGCTCAGCACGCTGTCAGTGCCCAGCGTCAGCTCACTTTCAAGCAGGGTGCGACGGATGCCGGCGATCTGCGTAATCAGATCTGCCGCGCTCTGCTTCAGCGCCGCCAGGCTCTTCAACGTGCCGTCGACCTTGCTCTTCTGCTCGGCCAGCGACGCCCGTTGCGCGACGATGTCTGCCTGCTCAGCTGCCAGATCGGCATCCGGCGCCGCCCCCAGCACCCCCAACTGCACCGCCAGTTGCGCCTGCTGCGGCAACAACGCCGCCGACAACCGATCGACATCCAAAATAAACGCCTGCACCCGATCCTGCGGGCCTTCGAGCTGGTTGTAGTTGTTCGCCGCAGAAATCTGTTGTTTGAGGCCATCGAGACGTTGTTGCAGCGCCTGCAGATCGCTTTGCGAAATCACCGGCAATGGCGCAGCCGCGGTGGTTACCGGCGCCGGCAAGTCGGCTGCCCATAGCGTCGGACTACCGCCAACCAGCAGCATGAATGCGAGAATAAACAACGACTTCAATGTGTTGCGCATGGGTGCGGCGGCTCGAATTGATCACACAGTCTATGAGGTTAGGTGATCAAGCCGATCGGGGAGGAAAAGTTTCGGGCAGAGCAGGGCAGGTGCGCAGCGCTTCCAGACGAAAAAAGCCCGACGGGTGAGGTCGGGCCTTTCTTCGGTGACTGCGCTGAAGCGCTGCATTCAGACGGCGCGGCGTTCGAGCAAACGGTCTGAACCGCCTTCGGCTACTGCGTCGCTGAACAGCGGGTCGGTTTCGGTGGCGGCGGCTACCGCGTCGCTGAACAGTGGGTCAGTCTGGGTCGCGGCGGCCACTGCATCGCTGAACAGCGGATCAGTCTGGGTCGCGGCGGCTACTGCGTCGCTGAACAGTGGATCAGTCTGGGTGGCAGGTTCAGCGGCAAAAGCATTCAGGGCAAAGAGCGAGAAAGCGATGCTGAGAACGGCTTGGCGTTTCATGAGTTTGTGCTCCGTGGGGTAGTGGTGAGGTCTGGAGCCGATCTTACGCCGCGAACCTGATAAGAGAACTTCATTGAATCAATGGTTGTTATTGATGCGATTAATGATAGGCGTTGACGTCGCATTCCAGAGAGGAATGCGGGGCATAAAATTAATGAATTTTTCTTATGTGACTTCTCGGCGTAGTTTCTTCTGAAACAGAAAGGAGTCTCGTCGTGCACCCAACATCAGTAGAAAAATTCGACACCTCCCGCGCCAGCGAATATGCCCGACAAAGCCGCATCGCCCTGGCCGGCTACGACGCCTGTCACGATCTGGCGGCCTGCATGTTGGCCGCCAGTCTCGGTTCGCGCCCGGCCAACATACTGGTGGTCGGCGCGGGCGGTACGGCACAGGAAATCATTGCGATGGCGGCGCTGGAACCGCAGTGGCGTTTCATCGCGGTCGATCCTTCCGCGCCGATGCTTGAAGCCGCCGTGCAGCATTTGGAGGCCAACGACTTGCTGCATCGGACGCAGGTTCATCTCGGGCATGTCGAGGACTTGCCGGCCGATGCGCAATTCGACGCGGCGACGCTGATCGGCGTGCTCCATCATCTGAACGGTGATGACCTCAAACGCCAGATCCTGCAATCGATTCAGGCGCGTCTCAAGCCGGGTGCGCCGCTGATTGTCGCGGGCAATCATTACGCCTATGCCAGTCAGCCGTTATTGCTGGAAGCGTGGGGGCAGCGCTGGCGCCAGCAGGGTGCGAGCGCGGAGGAGGTGAAGGCCAAGCTGGGCAAGATTTTGCAAGGCGCCGATCCGCCGCATTCCGAGGCGGCGGTTCAGGCGCTGTTGCATGAGGCGGGATTTGGCGAAGCGACGCGGTTCTTCAGCAGTTTGTTCTGGGGCGCGTGGCTGACGTGTAAACCTGTCTGAGCAGTCGCTGAACAAGGTCGCGCCTTATCAGGAAATGCTGGGACGAGGTGCCCCTTCTACATTCTCAGTCTTGCTTTCGAATGAACAGTGGCCGATCAGATCGCGAGATGGAGAGCGCGCTCAGCCATTCACTAGCTGACGACGATGACACTTGCGTGGTGGTAAATGATGACTCTCCTTCCTGCATACTGGGTACCGTAGAGGCTGACCATGTAGTCGGCGAAAAAGGTCGAGAGGGTCGCAAGATCCGGCGACTTCCACTCGCCGGTATTGGCGTCGATAAACAGGCACTCGCCGGCTTGTGCAACGTAGAAGGCAATAGCGTGTGTACCGCCGAGTCCAATGTAGTAGAAACCGTTCCCTGTGAGATGGGTGTGTAGCGCTTGCTCGAAGGCTGTGTAGTCGACATCACTCACCTTATTAACCTCCTGCAATCCGCCCGACATGTATCGATGGAGCATGCTGGCCGATTTGGTGAGGTTTGTGGCGGCTTTCACCGCTGCATCTGAAGCCTCGGCAACTTTTTCCGCAGTCGGCATCCTTTCAAACCAGCCCCTCTCGCTCTTTCCGTTGAAGACTGCGTCGAGCCGTTCGGCCTCGTCCATGAGGGTTCTGAACTGGGTTCTCGAGGTTTCGAATTCTTTGCCAACGGCGTTGAAGGCAGCCTGATATCTGACGAACTCCATATTCACTTTACCGTCAGTGTTGGTCGCGAGTTTGCGAAAGGCGACGATGTTCTGCTCGCCAAGTAATTGGGCGCCAATCCAGCGGCTGGCCATCCCGCGACAAACACCGCCGTCAATGGTCTCGTCGTCACTCTGATAGGTCGGCGTGATCATCTCGAGAGTCGGGTGTCTCGTCAGGAGGGCATCGGTGGTGGTTCGAGCATGATCGGGCATTGAGATCTCCTTGTCCTTCTAGCACGGTCTTCCTGACTCGGTAGAACTAAGATGGGGACCGCGCCGCCCGGACTTGAGGCCGATAGTTCCCAGCGGCAGTCCTGCTCTTTGCCAGGCGAGCCTTACATTCCCAGAGGCTTGGGTTGAACCGATGAGTTCGCTTGGCCGTGCGAGAGTGACCGTACTCCCAGCATAGCTGCCTTCTCACCTTTGAACATGCGCAGGAGCAGAAAGGCTGCCAGTATGGAGTGTCTTATCAATGACATTGTCGCAAATAGTGCTGGAAACCCTGGTCAGACTAAGGGTGCTTAAGCATCGGGGTCGGAGTGCCGATAGGTTAGAAGCAATACTGCGCTGACAATCTCAACCCGGAATCAAGGAACGACTGCATATGCAGGATATTTCCCACCTGAACAAAACAGCTACCCATAGCGAAGGAGAGAGCAAATCACTAACCCCGATAGCGACAGTCAGGGCACTTTGCCTGCTGGCAGTCATCGCTTTCCTCCTCATCGTCGTCGCCGGCTGCGCGGTTCAGTCAAGCACGCCTTATCCCACTCTGTTCGTCCTCGCTTTCGCGGTGTCGATGCTTCTCAGTTTCTACATTCTGATGAGTCTTATCGAGATTAAGCTGGCTCAAAAGCTGATGCACCTAAAGTCGAGCTTACTGATCTGGGCTGTCTTTTTAGGTGGACTAAGCGTTGTTGCCAAGATCGATGCTCAAGTCGAAATCAATCAAATGTTTCACGTTGACCCCTCTCTGCTACCGATGACATTGACCGCAGCGACATTCATGCATGCCGTGGCTAAACTCCAGTGGATTTTCTTTCTGATTTCCATTGTCTCCTTTGCAATGTTAGTGCGGTACTCCTATTTACGTCGAAAACGTATGCGAGCAGGCGGTTATATGCTCTGCCATCTATCAAACAGTCTGGTATTTTTTCTCGCTGGTATATTTGTAACCACTGTTCTGGCATCGGATGAGCGTCGTGGTGAAGTGTTATATCGCTTTGCACATGTTGCTGACTTCAGTAGCTACTCACCGTGCACTAATGTTCGTTCTGATGAATTTGACGTGCTTTATCTCGACAGCAGTAGAGCCAAAATACTCATAGCTCCCAAAATCATTGCCAGTGACGAAATAGAGCCTGCGATATACCCTTTACTTAAGTGGGTACAAATACCGCATACATTCAGAACGTTGATGTGTGAATACGGTGTTGGTGGAAGGAGTTGAATTGGGACTGTAATAGCAGCTTAGCGCGCCCACATGTTGGCTTGTCTCAGAGGAACCTTCTACTGCGGCATTCGGCTGAACTTGAAAACCATCTGAGATGGAACCTTCGTGCTTAATTGATCAGCGGCATCGGCCAGCGCTTCCGGAAAGGAATGGCTGGCTTTTCATGTTCCGTAACGGCGGAATTTTTGCCGTACGTTTCGCCTCGCTTTGGCTACGCGTCGTTGTTTTACTGTTTATACGTGAGTGTCTGTTTTTCCCCTGTGATGTTTCTAATACCGGACTTCGGTAACTCGAATGTTTGGAACTCGACACCCATTGAGTCGACGTGGTGCCGCTTTAAAAAGTAAAACATGTCGTTGGATTCTGCGATCTGGCAGCCTTCATATTTGTCAAGCTTTGCATAAATCACACGACGTAGGTCGCAGTTGGAAGCAAGACCCAGCGCCGCTGCCCGGCCAGTATTTGAGGGGACGCGTACCAAAAGATACCAAGTGGATATCAATAGAAACGTGAGCAAGCAGAGAATTCCAACAACGATGTACCCAATGCGATTTTCTGCGGCACGGTCACGAACGTTGGAAATCCATTTGGGGGCTACGAATTCACCAATGTCGCCTCGGGGTTGCTCAAAAAGCAGCATGAGCAGGGTGATGGTTCCAACCAGAGACATGGCAAACAATAGTGTGCCAAGAAAGGACCCGAATCCGGTTGCACCATAGGCCCAAAACTGCTGTGCACTGATGTTTACTCGCTCAATCGCTATGTCAAGGGTCAGATAAAATTTTTCCAAGTGTGCAAAACCGCTAAGAGTAAAAGCACCCACCATGCTGGCTATAAAGAGAACCGCGTCAATGCGGAGATATTTTCTGAGACGTCGAATATTTTCCTCTCGCTTCATAGGTGCGATCATTTTTTTCCTTCAAAAGTCGAGCTATCAGGCTCTGCGGGGATTAGTTAGGGTCAGTCAGTGAGAGATCTTTCAGGTCTTCGATTGAGGATTGAAAAAAGGCTCTAAAAGACAGTCTACTCACCCGAAGGACTGTTGCGACAATTCTCCAAGGCCTGTAGAACCTCTTCATTCGCACATTCGCGCGACATAACCAAGGACAGCTATGACTTTAAGTACGGAAATCGATAGGGCCATTTCACTTCAATATCAGGGGGCTTCGAGCTTCGGTGAGCTTGCTCAATTGAGGCGACTTTTCTCGCCCGCATTTGTGTCTGATTTGCAGCAAGCGCTCGCTGCAGACCAGGCCAAAGGTGCGGTAACGGTGACACTCGGCTGGATCGACAAAAGACCTTACGCAGATATGACCGTTTCAGGAACAAAAGACGCTCATCAAAAACCAATTACTCGACCTGTCGAGTTAGGCGACGCGGCGATTTTTGTGATGGAAGTTACCAGATTGAAGGATCAGAACATCAGGAGTCGTATCAGAGGTTTGATTGTTCAGGCCAAAGCTGCCCCGACGGCTTCTCTGCCAAAGGTCCCAGTAACAGCCCTCTCACCATCGCATCCCAATTGCTCTACCAATAAAGAACTCGCGTTGCTTTCCAACTGGCCGAAATTTGACTTGTATCTAGCAAACGGCCGACGTGGCCCAATATTGGACACTTTTACTCTGCCTAAATGTTCCAGTCCTCCCTCTTATGGTTGGTACGCCGCTGCTCCGGGAAGCCGAAGTTCGGGATGGGATACCAGTGGTTATTGGAGGTCGAGGTGGATGTGCGCACCCGCCGTTAAGGGTCACCTCTGCGATAGTACGCTGGGTGAGGTCATAGAGGCGTTATTCAAAAGGTCCAGTATTGATAAAGTTCCTGTCGGTGCGGATTGCACTATGACGTATAGTGTTTATCAAATCGGTGCACCTCCAATACTTCCGAATGTAACAGAATGGGATAGGCTCTGCGCCACCCTTGTACAACTAACTGCAAATAATCGACAAGCTACAGCTGGTCCGCCTGGCCTGTTTGTTTCTTTTCCCTATATGCCCGGGTTGACGGCAATGGTGGGTGCTGCGTTTCGCAAGTTGATTGGCTTTTTCAAAGAGACTCGTTTCCCGGTTATTATTATTGAGCGCGAGTGGTTGGGGTAATATTGAGTGGGTCTGGCTTTATCTGTTTTTATCGCTGTTTCTATGGAGAAAAATGTCATGAATGACAAGAAATTGGCTAGGATCTGCTGGAATAGCAACAACTGGCAAAAGCCCTCCGGGAAACTCGGGAAAGTAAAAAACAATAAATCGTACGAAACTGAAACAGGTTATGGTCACGAGGAGTGGCTACTGGATGTTGGGAAGTTGGTGGATGGTTACCACTATGCTTATATTCAGGCGGTCGGGCAGCACCATGCGAAATATCTGGGGTGTACCTACGATATCTCATTTTATACTATAGACGGGGTAACCAAGTTGCGCTGGTGGTTGGGCGAAATATTGAATGTCCAAGTGATCGAAAGCGAAGAGTCGCGAAAGGTCTACAACGTTTATAAAAGAAAGGGGTGGTTAAATGAAATGTACGCGCAGCTCGATGCGGTCGACGCTGACACAGCTCAATTCAAACGCATTTCCGCAGTAAATTTTTGCTGTATAAAATTTTTACCTGAAGATATCAAGCTTCTTGAGGAGCCTCTGCCTTTTTATTCTGGTAATCCGGCGGTGAAGTCTGATTATTACAATTTGAAGAACAGGATTTCGGTTCCAGAATTTGGCAGTTTCGGTGAGTTCATATTTGCCTCTGGTGGGATGGGTGTAAAGGACCGGACCTCTGCGGTTTATCGTGGAAAAATAACAGATATTGACCTAGTGCATAATCAAATTCAGAAGTGTCTGCATGAGCTGTTCGATGAACAGTATGGAAGTGTCAACGTTTCTGTCGAAAATCTGACAGGTTTTGGGACAAAGATTGACGTTGTTGTTCGGCTGGGCAAGTCGTTCGTGTTCTATGAAATAAAAACAGCCAATACTGCAAAGCAATGCATCAGAGAAGCGCTCTCACAACTCCTTGAGTATTCGTGCTACACAAACCGCAACCTTGCGAAGAGACTAGTAGTGGTGTCGCCGGCAAAACTGACCGATGAGGCGAATGCCTATCTGCAAAATATTCGCAAACTGTTCAACATTCCACTGTTCTATCAGAGCATTGATCTGGAAAATAAAACGTTAACCAAAGAAGCATGAATCGATCGATGAAGTGGCCGCGGACTAATGCTTCGACGAACTCGAATCGCTCATTGTTCTCGGCATTCTCAACCGGGTTCAACAACCGGGTTGGGCAGCTTGACCCTGCACGAAAATTTCTCGGCACTCAGTATTCCTGCACCCTCATTCTCGCCAAACTTGACCTGTTGAACGACGTTCCCCCCTGCACCAATCTGATCACCAAATCGTAGGTCGAGGAGGCCGCTGTCGCGGTGCTCGATCAACCGTTTGCGGCCAATGGCAATCTCGCCACTGCAGGTGACTGCGTGGCCTCGAAGTATCTGGCGGCCTGGTTTATCGCGGGCCTTGTCGATGGAGACGTCGCACGCAATGCGCTTTTTATTACGGCGCGCCGGTGGCGGTGAGAGATCTCTACATCGGGCGGGCGCTGGAGAACATTTCAACGTTCCTGTAAGACAGGGATCAGCTCTCGCTGGTATCGACAGATTCCGGAACCGCCTCTGCCTCCAATCTCGCCCGATCAGCCTTGCTGATGTATTTAGGCTTTTTCGGCGCCAGTTTGGCGCTGGCCTTTTTGGCCTTTTCCTTGAACAACTGCTTGAGTTTCTTTTGGCGATTCATGTGTTCTACCCGGTCTGCAAGTTTGAATATCGGTTAGCGAAGGGCGTAAACGTACGCATCAATGGACGAGCCACAAGATATGCACGTTGCCCTCGAAAAGGGGCGAATCCTGACGTAAGCCTCGGGCCAAGGCAATGCCAATTCCTCACATGGCGATAAAGTCACGTACAGCCTTGATGGTCGGCGCGGGGGCTTCTTCCATCAACCAATGTCCTGCCGCCGGAATCACCACCTCGGTGACGTTGTCCGCAGCATTGCGCATGACGATCGCTTCGTTGTTGCCGAAGGACTTTTAACCGCCCACGGCCGGCACCGGCATGCTCAAGTGTTTCTGCAGGACCGGAGCGTTGTCGAGGGCGTCCTGACGAATGCTGCGGAACTGCGCGAACGCCGCGTGCATGGCGCCGGGACGGGCGTAGAGCTTGGCGTAATGCTGGCGGGTGCCTTCATCGACTTTGGCCGGGTTGCCGGCGAACTCGTTCCACGCACGTGCATGGTGGCACCTTCGACCTTGATGTCCTGAATGTGGAAGGTCGGCGGGAAGGGACGACCTCGGCAAAAGCCTGGACACTCAGGGTCAAAAGGGCGAGGGCGGCCAGTAGCGGGCGGTTATGGCGAAGTCTCCAGGCGTGGGGGCGATGGAGAGAGCGTAGACGTATCGATCAGGGCCGGCGGAGTTTCATCCAGAAGCGAACGCCGCCTCGATAAACGCCCCCAGCGCCTGCTCTTCAAGAATCTCGATAGAGAAATGTCCGAAGCGTTTCGGCAGCCAGATGATGCGCGTTCCGGACGGCGATTGCAGGTTTTCGCGAGTCAGTGGTTGGCCGTTTTCGTCTTCCGGCTGAACACCGCTGGCGAGCAGTTCGTCGTAAGCCAACTCGATATCCGGGGTCGTGTAGCAATGGCGGTAAATCATGCCTTCGCCCACTGTATCCAACAGCTCCTTGAGATTCCCCGCCAGCGGCTGGACCAGCATGAAGCGTTCCTGACCGATCAATGCGACGGCATAGCGCACGTGCAGGCCCCCGCGATTCCAGATCTGCGTTGTGGAGATCCGCGCTTGCAGTATCTGCGCGTAGTAGGCGCAGGCTTGTTCAAGGTCTTTGACCAGTACGTCGATGTGGCTGAACTTCAAGTCCATGAAATAGCTCCTGTCGGGCGGTGTCGATGGGCTGGGTGTAATCGACGATCGGCCAGCCGGAATAAACTAAGCTGATGTGTAACGTCAAGATGACACAGGAGCATCCCCCCATGAAGGCGCGCCGCATGATCAAGTCACGTACATGGATTGCAACGATTTCTTCCTTGGCCCTGGTCTTCAGTTCGGCGATGGCATTGGCTGATCCCGGTAATGGAAAGGGCCAGGGCCAGGGCAATGGCAAGGGCAATTCGCAGAATGTGCAGGGCCACGGCAACCAGAAAGGTAACGGCAACAAGGGCAACAACGCTGGCGGTGACTGGAATGATGGACCAAGCATCAATCGCGGCAATGTGCTCGGGATTGTCGGAGGCTATCGCGACTACTGGAGCCCGGGCCCCTCGCTGCCACCGGGCATTCAAAAGAATCTTGCACGCGGCAAGCCATTGCCGCCCGGTATCGCGAAAAAGCTCGATGGACGTCTGCTCGGTCATTTGCCGCATTACGATGGCTACGAATGGCAGCAGGCGGGCACCGATCTGATCCTCGTCGCGCTGGCAACCGGCCTGATTTATGAGGTGCTGAACGGGGCATTTGATTAAGCGTTATCGCGCCGCTGATGTCGCCGCTGGCCAAGGTTGAAGTGTGGCTGCATTGCTGCAAGGCACGCAGCAATGATCTGCAAATGGAGGGTCTTGTTAGTCCGCTCATCGGTTATCAGACTGGAACCACTGACGTTGAAGCAGCTTCCAGATAAGGAGAGATAACGATGGTTTCTGTGATCCGGTTTGAGCAGTTTGGCAATCACGACGTACTGCAAATGCAGGCAACCGACAAGCAAGCGCCGGGGCACGGTGAGGTTTGGCTTGAGCAAGAAGCGGTAGGGGTCAACTTTCTTGATGTGACCCAACGCAAAGGCGCGGTCGCGGTTGCGTTGCCTTCCGGCTTGGGACTGGAAGGCGCGGGGCGGGTGGCCGCAGTGGGCACAGGTGTCAGTAACATCGTTGTAGGTGATCGAGTGGCTTACGCCACCGGGCCATTGGGGGCTTATGCCTCGGCGCGGCTTTTCCCGGCAGAGCGCCTGGTCAGAATTCCTGATGCCTTGTCTTGCGATGAGGCAGCGGCGGTGATGTTCAAGGGCATCACCGCGCAGTATTTATTGAAATCCACCTATCCCGTAGGGCCGGGCACCACCCTGTTGCTTTACGGGGTGGCGGGCGGTTTGGGGGCGATCATGGCGTCATGGGCAAGGCATTTGGGCGCGACGGTGATCGGTGTCGTGTCGAAGCAGGCCAGTGTCGAAAAGGCCCGGGCGTCGGGTTGTAACGAGGTGCTGGTGTTCGACGCCGAGACCCTGGCAGCGGACGTCGCACGACTCACCGATGGGCAGAAGGTCGATGTGGTGTATGACCCGATCGGGCGGGTGTCTTTTCAGGCGTCACTGGACAGCTTGCGCCCGCGTGGTTTGATGGTGTCGTTCGGCGCCTCATCCGGTGCGCCGGCAGCCGTGGAACTGGCGACACTCAACAGCAAGGGTTCGCTGTTTTTGACCCGTCCCTCACTGGCTGCGCACACTGCGACGGCTGCTGAGTATCAGGCGCGTGCGCAGGATGTTCTGGCCGCTGTCGCAGCCGGTATCATCCAGCCACATATCTGGGCGAGCTATCCATTGGCCGATGCCGCACTGGCGCATGCCGACCTGGAAACGGGCCGATCTTCTGGGGCGATCATTCTGAAACCATGAATCTTGATGTCTTGAGCAATCAACACGGCGATGAGATCGCTGCATTCCTGGCCGTCGCCTCGCAAGGTTCCTTTGTCGCGGCGGGTCGGCTGCTGCAACGCCATCCGACGATTATCTCCAAGCGCCTTGCCGCCATGGAGAAGCGTCTGGGCGTTCGCCTTGTCGAGCGCTCGACCCGTCAGGTCCGCATTACCGAGGCCGGCGCCCAATTGGAGCAGCGTCTGCGTTCGGCCGTCGAACTGATGAACGATGCGCAGCAGCAAGCGGCGCAGGGGGCCGGCGAACTTCGCGGCACGTTGCGCCTCGCGTTGCCGGCCGCCATGGGCCGACTCTGGCTGGGGCCGATGTTGCCGGAGTTTCTCAAAGCTCATCCGCAAGTTTCGATTATTGCCGACTACAGCGAGGGGTTGGTCGACATCATCGAGCAGGGGTTTGACGCCGCCATTCGTATCGGCGAGCTGGAGGATAATCGGCTGATCGCGACGAAGCTCAGCAACCACCGGCGGATTCTGTGCGCCTCGCCAGCCTATCTCCAGATGCATGGCGTGCCTGCAACACCTGAGGATTTGCTTCAACACAACTGTCTGCGCTTCAGCGGACTGGCGTCTTTTCCGCTGTGGCGCCTTCATCGTGGCCATGAGCTGCAAACCGTTAGCGTCAAAGGCAACCTGACGGCCAGCGACAGCGAGTCGCTGCTGGCCGCTGCACGGGCGGATGCCGGCATCTTGGGCGCGGGCGATTGGTTGATGAGTCGCGATATCGCCGCCGGAAAGCTGATTCATGTCCTGCCTGACTGGCAACTGGATAGCGCGGGAGGTGTGTATCTGGTCAGACCCTCGGCGCGGTTTCCGACGGCGGTGGTCGTCGCGTTCAAGCAATGGCTCGAAGCGATGTTCGCGCCCGCGCCACCGTGGGCTTTTTGATGGCTGGCAGTGGTCTGCAGATGGCGCGAGTGACAGCAGATTTGCCTGCAACACTGCGCGCCATCCACCTCGATCAAACGATTTTCAAAGCACTCAGCACGATCAGTGATTGCTCGGCAAAAGCCTGGGCCTGTTCGGTCAGTGCGGCGATGTTGGCTTCGGCGGTGGTCAGCGTTTTGCCGTCCTTGACCAGCACTTCGTTTTGTTCGGCAATGACGCTCCACGCCAGTTGTGCCCACTCTGCCGGGTGCTGTTTGCCCTGGCGGATTGCAATCAGGAACAGTTGCTGGAAGCGGCTGACCGTGACGCCACCCCCGGTGACCGGGCTGCTCAGCACTTGAATGTCGGCGTTGAACAGCGCGCGCTTGCACAGTTGCAGGTTGAACGCAGCGCAGCGTTCGTACACCCGCGCCTCGGCGGCTTCGCTCTGGCACGGGGCTACCGCGCCCATGCTGACCAGGATGGCGATGGCCTGTTCCAGATCGTCGTAGGCCATTGGCGACACCGCATCGAGCAACTGCTGCATCGTTTTGGCTTCATACATCTGGTCCGCGAGGGCATTGAGGAGCGGGCGGTAAATTTCCGCTTGCAGCGTCGCTGCGCCAGCGGGGCCGGTGACGCTGGAGGCTACGTTTTCTGTCGGCTGCATCAGCACAAATCGCGTATTGAGCATGCGCGAGCGGCGCTCGGTCGCGCTGAGTCGGTTGGCACCGCGCACGTACAGGTCGCGACGGAAAGCCTGGTTGACGAAGTAGTCACGCGCCTGCTCGCGCATCACCGGGTGTTCGATACCGTCGAGAAAGGCCAGGCCTTCGGCGCTCAGGTTGAGTGCGTCAACCGAATCCATCGGCACCGCCGTCGTGACGTAATCGAGCTTGGCCGGGGCCAGTGCATCAACCATGTCGGCGAAATACATGCAGTTCCAGTCGCGATTGAAATATTCATGGGCGACGTACTGACGGTCCTGGCCTTTGATGGTTTGCAGCCTGGCCCCCAAGTGCGGCGCGGCAATGGCGTATTTGGGGTTGGCCGCCAGCAGCGCTTCGGAAAACTGCAACGCGGCATCGATGCGCTGATCCGCTCGCGTCGAGTGACTGGCAAAGCGGTCGTGCAGGCTGAACAATTGGCGCAACGGCGCAGCAGGCGACCAGCCCGGGAATGCGTTGTAGCTGACGTAGAGATGACCACCCGGTTTGAGGTGGCGTCGGGCGAATTCGACAATCAGCTTCTGGTTGTCACGGCTGACCCAGGTCCAGATGCCATGCAGGCTGATGCTGTCGAATTGCGGCAAATCATGGCGCGCCAGCAGTTGCTCGAAGCTGTCGTCGTACAGCCGCGCACCGTTATTGCCAAGCGCCGCGAGTTCAATCGCATGGGCCGCCTGACCGGGGTGGAAGTCCGTACCGACGAAGCCGGCCGGGTTGGCCGTGGCGTGAATATTGATTGACACACCCTGACCAAAACCGAGTTCGCAGTGATAACCGTCGGGGTTGTCCAGACCGGCAAAGCCGCGCAACAACAGGCAGTAACGCTGGAATACCGGATTGATTTCCCGGCTATAGCTGTAGGTGTAGCCTTCGTCCGTGAAATAACCTTCGTTCCAGGCGTTGCTCATGGGTGCAGCCTCTTGAATCGTCATTGAAAGTGGCTTTATACGTGATGGACTCGCGCCATTAAAACCTCTCGGTGTCCACCAGGATGTTGTCGGCAGGATCGAACCATTCGATAGGGTCCATGTGGATATTTCGCAGGGCTACGGTTTGCCGGTGAGATACGTACAGCGGCTCGGCCCAATAATTGATCAGCATCGAGCGTCGGCGCGCGCCCGAAAGATTCCGGCTGCCGGCATGCAGCAGGTCGACATCGAACACCAGAATGTCGCCCGCACGGCCCGTGAGCTGGACGGATCGCGTCTCATCATGGACGTCAGCGGGCGGTGCTCCGGACACGGCAGCGAATGGCGCCAGTCCTGACCCCGGGGCACGGGCCAGCGATCCGACGGCAGTACACCCGCATCAAACGCCTGGCGCAGGTCGTCCAGCCACTCGGCGGGTATGGCGCGACGGAGCAGGGCAAAACCCTGCTGATGAAGCTGTTCACGGTTATTCATGATCGGACGTGTTCGCTCCTCACAAACGCAGGCCCATCTCCAGGGCGCGGGTCTCGAAGCCAAACTCGGCATACATGCGCACCGCGCGCTCGTTGAACGGCCAGACCGTCAGGCGCAAGTCTTGAGCATTTTGCTCGATAGCCCAGCCTTTCACCCGTTGAATCAGCGTGCGGCCAATGCCTTTGCCCCAAAACGGCTCGGCCACACAGACTGACCCGATGCGAACCACGTTCTGCGGCTGCATCAGCGGGCCGGAACTGGCGGACACGGTGGCCGTAATGAACGCCACGGGGCGCTCAGCGGCGCTGGCGATATAGACGATCTGGCCAGGCTTTTCGAATACCCCGGCCCAGTGCGGCAAGTCGCGGGCAAAATCTTCGGTCGCGGCGGCGTAGATATCGGGGTGGGCGGCGTGGTGTACCGAGTTGAGCAATTGGCCCAGCTCGCTCATTGCCAGCGCATCGGCGGCAGTGGCTGTGCGGTAGGTGATGATTTCTTCCATGATAAAAATTGCTCCTTGGGGGTGTTTATAAGTTCGCATCCTGCGGTAAACGGCGAAATAAAGCATCCGGGATCCTGCTGCATTTCAACGAAGCAGGGTGCACCTGGGTCGCTTTTTCAGGCCAATCTGTGCATTGAATGTTTCGGCGTTAAACGAATAATCGAGTGCTCGAATCTTTTGGAGTTGGGCACTGTATGGAAGCGTTACGCATTCAATCTGGCGACATTTATCGTTCATGGACGGCAGCCTCGGAGCGTCGCCCATGAGCCTGCATACCCGCACCAAACGCCTGACTGTACCGCAATTGGTGGCGATGAAAGGCCAACAGAAAATCGTCTCGCTCACGGCCTATTCCAGCGCGATTGCCAAACTGATCGACCCCATCGTCGACTTCATTCTGGTCGGTGATTCCACGGCCATGGTCGGTTACGGCCGCCCCTCGACACTGAGCATGCAGCTCGAAGAAATCATCGGTCACACGCGGGCGGTGGTCGATAGCACGCGCCTGGCCTGTGTGGTGGCCGACATGCCGTTCGGCAGTTATCAGGAATCCCATGAACAGGCCTTTCGCAATTGCGCTCAGGTGTTGGCGCGTACCGGTTGTCATGCGGTGAAGCTGGAAGCCAACAAAGCCTTGGCGCCGACGGTCGAGTTTCTGGTGGCGCGCGGGATTCCGGTCATGGCCCATGTCGGGTTGATGCCGCAGTTCGTCAATGTCATGGGCGGTTTCAAGGCCCAGGGCCTGACGGCTGAAACCGCTGCGGTGATTGCCGAAGACGCCCGCGCCAATCTCGACGCGGGCGCCTTCAGCCTGTTGCTCGAAGGTGTGGCGGAGGGTGTGGCGCGGCAGATTACGCTGGAGTCGAAAATGCCCACTATCGGCATCGGCGCTTCACCTGCCTGCGACGGGCAGGTGCTGGTCACCGAAGATGTACTCGGCCTGGGCGGTGAACATCTGCCGCGCTTCGTCAAACGCTACGCCGATGTCGGTGCGGTGATCAGCGAGGCTTGTGCGCAGTTTGCTGACGATGTGCGCCACGGCCGGTTTCCTGAAGCGCAGCATTGCTATGGACTGTAGACGCGGTTTTCTTCAGTGATCGCCAGCGCCAGTCGTTGCACCGCGTGGGCAATGTTCTTGTCCCAATCGAGGCTGTAGCTCAGGCGCAGGTGCTGGTTCCAGGCGCCTTGCTGGCTGAAGATTTCGCCGGGGGCGATGACGATCCGCTCGGCCAGCAGGCGCTCGAACACCCGTTGCATGTTGATCGGCCGCACAGCCTTGAGCCAGAAGCTCGCACCACCTTGCGGGGCGAGCACCTGCCAGTGGCCGCTACCGTACTCTTCCAGCAAGGTCTGCAGCTGCTGCATGCGCTTGACCAACAGAGCGCGCAACATAGTCAGGTGCTGGTCAATGCGCCTGGAGTTGTAGAGTCTGGCAATCGCTTTCTGCCGCATCGGCGAGAGGCGAAATCCGCGCTGCATAAACAATCGATGAAACTGCGCTGCATGCTGGCGACACAGCACGTAGCCGTACGGCGCTTCGCCGCCAATAATCTTGTCGAATGTCGAGAACACCAGCAGCTTGTGCGGATCGGCAAAGTCCCGATAACGCGTAGCTGACTTGGAGAAACTCAACTCGCCCCACGTGTCGTTTTCGAACAGCCAGATTGCCCGCTCGGCCAGCCAGCGACAGATCTGCTGTTTATCCTGCGCGGGCATCAACTGGCCTTGAGGAATATTCACCGTGGAGGAGAGCACCGCCAAGCGTATCGGTTCGCGCGTGAGTAACGCCTTCAATGCAGGCAGGTTGAAGCGGCCGTCATCGCCGAAGGGCATTTCGACAACGCGGATATTGGCCGCCTGCAACTGGCGCAGAATCGCCCACGAGCAGGGCGATTCCACCAGCGCCACGCTGCCGCCGAGGTTCAAGGCACTGAGCGACAACTCGAGCACACTGCGCAGGTCCGCGCCGATATACACCTGCTCGGCCTGCCAGTGGTTGTGAGTGGAACGAGTGTAGCGTTCAGCCAGGGCCGCGCGCAATTCCGGCTCGCCGAGGGGCTGATAGAGCGGCGCGTGCGAGCGCGGGTATTGGCGGGTCAGTTCGCGCTCCATCGTCAACAATGGGCCTTGCAGCGACAGCAGCATCGCCGGCGCATCGCTGCTCAGGGCCAGCATGCCGGGCTGACGGGCGCTGGCGAAGACGTGGTCCAGAAGATTGCCGGAGTTGGCCGTCACAGGTGCCGCCGATATTGACCGGGTGAAATAGCCGAACCTGGCTTTGGCGTGGATTCTGCCTTCGTCCTCGAGCAGTGCGTAGGCGTATTTGGTCGTCGATACTGAAACGCCGAGGCGCAACGCCAGTTGTCGCAGTGACGGCAATTTTTGCTCACCCATGCCACTGGCGGCCTCGATCAATCCGACGAGGTAGTGGTAGACCTCCTGATAGGCGAACGCGGTGTCCTTGGGGGGCGTCAATGCTGTTCTCCTTGATTGTCAGCTTAGGGAGCAAACGGAAGACTGCGCTAAAGCAGTCAACTGTCCGTCTGCGCCGCCGCCCAGTGCTTCATCTCTTCAGCAATGAAGTGATTGACCAGGTCGCTGTACATTTTCTCAATGGCATCTGCATTCAAACCTTCGTTTTCGGCCCAGTCGCGACGGGTTGCCAACATCGCCTGAAAACGCTCCTGTGCCCGCACTGAGGCCGCCGAGGTCTTGAACTTCGAGGCAGCGAGTACGTACTGAAAGCGCTTGCCCAGCAGTTTGATCACCGCTTGATCGAGTCGGTCGATTTCACTTCGAATATCTTGCATGTCCGCACAGTCGGCGGGTTGTAACGTGTTGATGACGTCCATGTGCGTCTGTGCCTCTCGAATTGTTGTTGATCGTGCGGCGGGTTTTCAGCGGGTAAGCGCAGCGTTTTTTGTCACTTTGCCGGAGTTCTGAAAAAAACGCTCTGGGCGGCACGGTGCAAGGGCCGCAGATGACTGGCGATCCAGCAGCTCTTCACTGGCGAGGCGCCCGACGATTGCCGCCAGCGTCACTCCGGGATGCATCGCGCAAACGTAAACTCCGCCAACACCGGGCAGGTAACCGACAACGGGGATGCCGTCAGCGGGCATGGGCCGGAACCCGACGACGGCGGTTTGCGGCGCAATGGACACCACCCCGTTAACTTCTTTGCGTATGGCTTCGGCGGTTCGCCAGGCGAGGTATGTCGGCGAGTTGTCCGGCGCCTCGCTCAGATAATCTTCAGCGGCCAGCAACGTGCCGTCGGCACTTTGCCGAATTTCCATTTCGGGGCTGGAGATGATGCCTTTGACGAGGCCCGGTTGGGTCTTGTAGCGGATGAAAATGGCGGGGGAGGCGTCGATGGGCAGGGAGACGTTGAGCATCTGCGTTAACTGTTGGGTGCCGGTCCCCGCAGCAAGCACGACAAGGTCGGCATCGATCGCGCCCGTTGTGGTTTCAACGCCGGTGACATCGGCGTTGCAGGTTGTGAAACCGGTCACGCGGGTTTGCGTGAGCAATTGCGCGCCCAGCGCCCGGGCGCCGGCAATCAGGGCGTGGGTGGTTTGCACGGCGTCGAGTGCGCCTTCTTCCGCGCGATACAACGCGCAGGGTGGGGGATTTTTCAGGTTGGGCTCGCGGGCAAGCACCTCGGCAGACGATAACAATGTCGCCGACGCCGGATACTCTGCTGATTCGTTGTACGACAAAGCCCCGGTCCAGCGAATCTGCAAATCCGGCAGCTCGGTTTCGAGTCGTCGGTATGCTTCTATGGCCATACCGCGCAACTGCGCAATCGGATCAGCGCCGGCGTGCGAGGCATTGATCCAGGCGAAAGAGTTTGCCGTGACGCCGCTCGCGATCTCGTCAGCCTCGATCAGCGTGACGTGCGCTCCTTTGCCAGACAGGTGATACGCGAGGGAGGCGCCGACGATGCCCGCACCGACCACCACAATTCGCCCACGTGCTTTATGATCCATTTCAACATTCCCTGTTGTCGATCGGCTGATCCTGCAGCAGGGAGACGCGGCGAGCAACCAGAAAAAAGCCCGGCCAAAGCCGGGCTCGTCCGCTGGCAACGGCTTAAGCAGGCATATCTCCGGCGGGCATTTGGAATGTCAGTCCGTGACGGATGCTCAGTCGCTATGGATCAAGGGTCAGATTACGACGCCGAATGCTGACTGACGTGTTTTGGCCCCGCTAACGCCCAGGCAATCAACCCGAACAACGGCACAAACACGATCAGCACGATCCACACACCTTTATTGCTCGCTTTCCCCTCGCTCTTGCGCACCCGATTGATGGCCCAGAGTTCAATCAGCAGAAGAACTGCCGCCAGTACGATCCACACGGTTTCGATTTGCATTGGCTACCTCCTGATGGTCTGTTCGTTAGGTGGCGTGGGGGGCGGCGGGTTCATTTATTTTTCTTCAGTGCGTTGAGCTGCCGCGCCAGTTGCAAGGCTACGCGGCCGCTGTTGAAAGTCGGAAGCAGGTGGGTGAAAGGGATTTCGATGATCCGGTTTTCGCGCACCGCGCGCAGTTGCGACAACACCGGGTCGTGGGTCAACAGATAGCGTTTGCGACGGGCGGGTGACCATTCGGCGTCGGCCAGCAGAATCACGTCCGGGTCGCTGGCCAGCAGGGTTTCGCTGTTGACGGTGACTCGATAGAGGTTGATGTCGGCAAAGACATTGCGTGCCCCGGCAGCGGCCAATAACGGGGTGACAAACCCCCGCCGACCTTCGCTGTCGAGGCCTTTGACTTCGTTGTCGAGATAGAACACCGACAGCGATTTACCCGCACCGGCCAGGGCTCGGGCACTGGCGAGGTCGGCGTCCATGGCCTCACTCAATTGCCGCGCCTGTGGCTGTTTGTGCAGCAGCCTGCCCAAGGTCAGCAAGTCATTGCGCACATGCGCGAAGTAATCCAGCGAATGCCCGTGGCAGGCCGACTCCAATAGATAAGAGCCGACGCCATTGCGCGCCAGACCCGAGCGTGAAGTCACACCGTCGCCGAATGCCGTGGCGAACCCGCCAATCACCAGATCAGGTTTCTGTGCGTAAAGCACTTCGCTGGCCGGGTATTGCCGCGCGATCACCGGCACACCGAAATACGCGGATGGCCGCTGACCGGCATCGGTGTCATCCAGATACGCCACGCCAACCAGCACTGGCCCGGCACCCAGCGCCAGGACGAGATCCGCCGCATGCTGATTGAGCGCGACGACGCGCGAAGGCGCAGCGGCGTTCCAGTCCTCGCCGCAATTACTGAAGCTGTCGGCGAGTGTCGGCATTGAACAGAGCAGGGCGCCAAGCGCTAACAGGATCGATTTCATCCCTGCGCCTTGACCAGCAAATCCGCGACCACTTCACCGCCCACCAGATGCCCCTCGACCAGCCGCTGCACCTCTTCATGGCTGTGCACGCCATACCAGCAACGTTCCGGGTACACCGTCACAATCGGCCCCAGATTGCACGGAAACTGGCAGTGCGTGCGCGTCAGGAGGACGCCGCCCGGCGTCTCGATGCGATCGTGCGCCAGCAAATGCCGGCGCAGGGTTTTCCATAACTGCAAGGCGCCGCGCTGGGTGCAGCGCGGGCCGGTGCAGAGGAACACATGGCGCGCATGCTCGGGCACATGCGACCAGTCCGGGTGCGTATCGACGCCGTCGACGGTTTTGATTTCACTCATCAGAAGCGGTACGTGTAGCGTACTTCGGAGGTGAACGGCCGGCCGAGGTTGTCGACGTTGCTCGAACGGCTGGTGACGTAGTCGCGGTCGAAGAGGTTTTCCACCAGCAGACTCACCCGGTGTTGGTGGGCGTTGTCGAGGTAGCGATAAGCGTCGGCGTCGACCACCGAATAATTGCCGTATTCGACTTGCTTCGAGCTTTTGATATCGCGGATGTAACGGATCGCACCGCCAACGCCCCACAGGCGATTTTCCGATTCATAACCCACCCGCGAACGGGCGAAGAAGCTCGGGATGTCGTTGATGGTTACACCGGTGCGCGACTCGGTGAGGTTGCGGGTCATGTCCGCTTGCAAACTCCACTGATCGTTGAGCGCCAGTTTCGCGTCCGCCTCGAAACCGCGCATCTGGATCGTGCCTTCACCGTTGACCCACTGAATGTCATCGAGGGTGATCAGGTCGTCGATCTTGCGTTTGAACAGGGTCACGCTGGCGCTGAATTCGCGATCCAGCAGCAGGCCCTTGTAGTCGACACCCAGCTCCGTATTGCGGCTTTTTTCCGGTTTCAGGTTGCGGTTGCCGATCTCGTCGCCCGGCTCGTTGACGAACAGTTGCTCGGCGTTCGGCAGTTTGTAGGCGCTGCCGTATTGACCGCGCACCGACCAGTTGTCGTTGAGGTCATACAGCGAAGTGAGCATACCAACTGTGGCACTGTCGCCGCCGTTCATGGCCTCGTGACGCACGCCAATACTCGGGTGCCAGTCGGGCAGGGCGTCGATCTGCGGGCGCAGTTGCGTGTAGAACGCATGGGCTTCGGCCTTATCGTTGTCGATGATCAGCACGTCGTCCTGGCCCTTGAACCACTGGTTTTCGCTGCCGAACACCAGCACATGGCCGCCGGGCAATTCAGCCTTGCCTTCGGCCTGCACACCCCAGTCGGTGAAGCCCCAATAGTCGTTGTGATTAATGACCTTGGTGCCGCCGCCATTGACGTTGTTGACCCGGGTGTAGCGCGTGTCCCAATCGTTGATATGGCCTTTGACGAAGTAGCTCAGGCGCTCGTTGAGGGTTTGCTCGAAGGTCGCCGTAGCGATTTGCTGCACGCGGTCGTTGGTGGTTTTGTGGTTGTCCACCGGGCGGGCGAAGTCGAGATTGGCGTCGGCGTATTGGTAGAACAGTTCCAGCCGCGCATCATCGCCAAATGACTGAATCGCCTTGCCGCCGAAGGTGGTGACTTCGTAGGCACGGTTCTTCCCAGAATCGTTTTTCATGTCGCGGTTGCGATACGGCTGATAGCCGTCGGAGACGTTGTGACTGACGTACGCCAGCAAACCCAGGTCGCCGAATCCGTTAGTGAAGATATTCTCGACCCGCGCATCCTCGGTGGTACCGCCAAAGCTGTCCACGCCCAGATTCACTTCGCCGACGGCTTTGCGCGATTGCGGGCTGCGGGTGACGATGTTGATCACGCCAGACACAGCCTGAGTACCGAACAACAGGCTTTGCCCGCCCTTGAGCACTTCGATGCGCTCGATCGCGTTGGCCGGCAGGGTATCGAGATAGAGGCCGCCGTACAGGCGATTGTTCAGGCGCACGCCGTCGAGCAGGATCAGCGTATCGTCGTTGCGCCCACCGAGCAGCGAATAAGTGCCGTAGTCGAAGGGACCGTTTTTCGGCGCCACGTACAGGCCGGGAATGAACATCTGCATGACGCGGCTGACATCGGCACTGGGGCCGGCGCGCTCGATCTGTTCGCGGCTGACGATCTCGACCTTGCTGCCGAACTTCGCCATGTCGGCGACCGTGGTCGACTCCACCGACGGTGCGGAAACGATTTGCTGATTGAGTTGCAGTGGCGCGTCATCCGCCAGCAACAGAGGACTGCAAAGGCAGCCGAACAAGAGGCTTGGAGCCGAGGTGTAGAAAGGTCGAATCATTGTCTTCTCGAAAAGGATCTTCGCAGAAGAGCATGCAAGAGAAGGCATCGCGCACAGCCAATACCGGCCCATGCCCGCCCACCGCAGGATTTTGCCAAACAGCAATTCAGGCCGGTCTCCGGGCTCGCGCGTATCGAGGCTTTCACCTTCCCATGGCCGTCTAACCACAGTGGTGTATCGAAAGCATCACGCGCATACCGTTGCGGGGGCAGCACCGGACTTGTTCGAAAAGAACGTACCGGTTTCCCGTTTCACCCCATGCACGGCGGCATGGGACACCTGAAACTGGGCGGCATCTGAACATTCGAATGACCGTTCGTCAACTTGCCGATACAGGTACTCGACTCGCGAATTACCAACTTTGGAAATAACTACTAAGGTCTATAGCGGTAATCACAACGCAATATCGCGCGGCGTCGACAGGCGTGAGGGATTCGCCACGTACGCTGAACAGGGAGGTTCTCATGCACGGTGCCAGCGGCCATCCTCACGGTGGGCACGCCCCGCATTTCATTCGCAGCGCTTTACTGGTCGCCATGGCCAACACCCTGATGCTCGCAGACGCTCAAGCTGCGTGCGGGCCTTTGGCGGCGGGTGCCTACAACGTCTCGCAAACCTGTTTGCCGGCGGCCGGCGTCGATGCGTCGATCAGCACGCAGTCGGGCACTACCATTACCACTACGGCGGGTTCCTCGTTGAACAGTCGTGGCAACAATGCCAACACCACGCTGACACTCACTGGCACTACGGTAAACAGCACACCCCCAACGGCCGCCAACGCAGTGTTTGCCAATGTCATCGGCGCGACCGGCAACGCCAGCCTCAGCGTCAATGGCGGGACCAACACGGTGAATGTCGGCGGCAGTGGCCTGGACGCGCTGGCGATCACCAATGCCAGCGCTGGCTCGTCGACGTTTTCGGTGAGTGCCGGCACCACGCTGAACATCCTCAATACCGTGGTCGGCAATGAACACGATGGCATCGACATCAACGCCAGCGGCGGCGGGGCGATCAACCTGAATCATCAGGGCAATGGCCAGATCACGTTGCTCGGCGGCAACGGCGTCTGGACCAAAGCCACGGGCAGTGGCGAGACCAACGTCAACGTCGGCAGTGGCGTGAGTATTCTGGTCAACAACGATGATGCACTCTCGGCCGGTCTTCCGATCATTGACGACACTTTGCCGACTGCCGGCATTGGTAACCACGCCGGCGTGCATACCCGTGCAGTCAATGGCAACACCACACTGATCAACGCGGCGAATGTGCAAAGCATCGGCATGAACGCCTTTGGCTTGTTCACCGAGGGCGGCACAGGCAATACCCGCCTGACCAACAGCGGCAACCTGAGTACCAGCGGCCTCAACGGTTTCGGCATTCGTTCGTTTTCCAGCGTTGGCAGCATCGCCATCGTCAACGACGGCGCCATCACCACCACGGGTGGCGGCGCCCACGGTATCTATGCCAATGACAATGTCGGCGGCAGCGGTTCGATCAGCATCGAGAACAATGCTGCCATCAACGTCGGCAGCACGGCCAATACCGCCGGTTCGCGGGCGATCTACGTGATCAAGCGCGGTACCGGTGATGTCGCGATCACGGGTAGCGGCAATATCAAAGTCCTCGGCGACATCAACACCACCCGGGCCTACGCGATCATTGTCAGCGCCGAAAACAACAATGTGCTGATTGATTACTCGGGCGATCTGTTCGCCAGCGGGTTTGGCGCGGGCGGTATACGGGTCGATTCGACCGGCGGCAATGTTCAGGTCAACTACCGTGGCGATCGCATCGAAACCCTGCACAGCAACGCCAACGGCATCTATGCCTCGACGCAGTCGCCGACGGGCACGGTCAACGTCAATTCCGGCGGCACGATCATCACCCACTCGAACGCTGGCTCGGGCGACGGCACGGGCATTGGTGCTTTTGGTATCCAGGCGCTGACGCTGGGCGGCGACGTGGGTGTCGTGTTCAACGGCCCGCTGATCGACGTCAACGGTCAGGGCGCGGCGATTCTGGCCGGCAATGCCTTCAACTCAGGCAGTGGGCTGGGCACATTGAGTGTCAGTAACAGCGGGGAGTTGATCGCGCGGGGCAATCAACAACGCGGTATCCGAACGTTGTCGGTCACTGGCGCGCAAAGTGTGGTCAACAGCGGCGCGATCCAGACCTTCGGTGCCAGCGACAGTCAGGGCATTCTCGCCCAGGCCTCGGGCGCCGCGAATTTGACCGTCAGCAACAGCGGCGCGATCACTACTCGAGGCGTTGGCTCGTCGGCCATAGACGCCTTGACCGAGGGCGGCAGCGTCAATGTCAGTAACAGCGCCACGCTTCAGGGTGGGTGGGCCGATAGCAGCGGCATCGCCCTTGGCGGTGCGAGCCAGACGTTGACCAACTCGGGTGCGATCACTGCGCTTAGCGATGTCGCCGTACGCGCCGATGCGACCACACCGGGCACGACGTTTGCGCTCAACAATACCGGGCAGATAACCGGCGTTATGAATGCCGTCAGCGCGGCCAGCACGGTGGCCAACAGCGGCACCTGGACACTGCGCAATTTCACCGCCAGTAGTGCCAGCGGCAGTCGCGATACCTGGGGCGTTGCCGTCAGTGATCTCGGCTCATCGGGCGCCAACAGCATCGACAACAGCGGTGTGATTCGTCTGGCGGCGCAACCGGCGACGGGCATCGTCAGCTTCAACGCCAGCGGCGCCTATCTGCCCTTGGGGCAAACGGCCAATACGCCGACGCTGGGTGGTGCTGTACAGGGCCAGTTGCTCGGTGTAAACCGATTCACCCATAGCGGCACGCTCGACCTTGCCGCCGGCAGCAACACGGTCGGCAATGTGTTGCTGGTCAGCGGGGCCAACACCGTCGGCACCGATGGCGGCGGGGTGTTCGTGTCCAATGGCGGCCGGCTGCTGCTTAACACCACGTTGAATGGTGGTGGCGCGAACAGCCTCTCGGACATGCTGGTTGTGGATTCGACAACCACCGCCAGCGGCGGCGCCACCGGCGTGATCGTGAGCAATGTCGGCGGCCAGGGCGATCTGACTCAGGGCAATGGTATTGCGGTGGTCGAACTGCTCAACAAGACCGAAGCCGCGAGCGACGCCAATGCCTTTCAACTGGCCCGGCGTGTTGTCGCCGGTCCGTACGAATATCGCCTGCAGCAAGGTGCCCAGGACGGTAGCGGCAAGGACACCTGGTATCTGCGCTCGGACGCGGTACCGCCGGACGGTCCTCCAGGCCCCGATCCTGATCCCGATCCCGATCCCGATCCGACGCCCGATCCTTCCCCGGTACCCAATTACCGTCCGGAAGTGTCGCTGTACGGTGCCGTGCCCGCGCTGGCCCTGGTTTACGGCCGGACAATGGTCGACACCCTTCACGAGCGGGTCGGCGAGGAACGCCTGAATCGCGGTGATCCATTGCCCAAGGAAGACGAATCGACGTTGGCGCCATCGATGGGCTGGGGCCGGGTGATCTACCGCAGCGGCAAACAGGATGGCGACCGCAAAAACGCCTTGGGCAACACACCCGAGTACAACTATGACCTGACGGCATTTCAGGTTGGCACCGACCTTTACCGCAAGGACCGGCCCGACGGCAGTCACGAGCAGGCCGGGCTGTCATTGTCCGCCGGCACCATCGACGCCGGCGTCAGCCACTACACCCGGCGCGCCGCCGGCGAAGACACCTTGCGTGCGTACGGCGTCGGCGCGTACTGGACGCACTTCGGCCCCTCCGGCTGGTATCTGGACGGGGTGTTGCAGGTCAACCGCTTTGACATCGAAGCCAAACCCAACGACATGGCCAAACTGAAAACCCGCGGTTGGGGCTACACCGCCTCGCTGGAAAACGGCTACCCGTTCGAGGTCGACAAAGACTGGTACATCGAGCCGCAATTGCAAGCGATCTACAGTTACGTCGATCTGGACAGCAGCGATGACGCCGGCGCGAAGATTCGCTTCAAGGACGTCGACTCACTGATTGGCCGCGCCGGCGTGCGTATCGCCAAGGACTGGGACACCGAGGGCGTCGACAACAGCGCACGGCGCACCAATGGCTGGATCCGTCCGAGCATCTGGCATGAGTTCAAAGGGCAACCGAAAACCGAGTTTTCCTCCGAGTCGGGGTACATTCCGTTCGAATCCGACATTCAGGGCACGTGGGGTGAAGTGAATGTCGGGGTGGATTACCAGGCCAATCAACGCACCACGTTTACCGCATCGGCCGGCTATCGTCAGGGGTTCGACGGTGACAGCCATGGGTATGACGCGATGCTGGGGTTCAAGATCAATTTCTAGGGCTTTTGTACACGCCGCAAACCCTACATTGGATGGCTTGCTGACGCTCGGCCCTATATCCTTCACGCCTGTTTGATGGAATGACTTAGGGAAGAATTGCATGCCGTTCAGGGTGATGGTGGTCGGTGGTTACGGAAATTTCGGCAGTATCGTCTGCCGGCACCTGGCGCTGATGCCGGAGATCGGCTTGGTACTCTCCGGCCGTGATCCGCGCAAATTGCAGCGCAAACTCGATGAGCTGGACAGTCAATCGGGCAACGTCTGCGAAGGCTGGTGCGGCGATGCCATGGGTGCGGAGTTCGAAGCCGCTTTGCGTGCGCTGAACATTCAGTTGGTCGTACACACCGGCGGGCCGTTTCAAGGGCAATCCTATGCCGTTGCGCAGAGTTGCATCGATGCCGGCGTGAACTATTGCGACCTGGCGGACTGCCGCACGTTCGTCAACGGCATCGACGTGCTTGATGCGCGGGCGAAGCAGGCGGGTGTGGCGATCCTCAGTGGTTGCAGCTCGGTGCCGACGTTGTCGTCAGCCATCATCGATGAGCAGCGCCTGCGATTTTCGCGCATTGACTCGATCGAGCATGGCATTTCCTCGTCGGCGAAAATGCCGGGGCTGTCGACCATCGAAGGCGTACTCGCTTACGCCGGCAAACCGATCAAACAACTGAAAAACGGCAAGGTCCACGAAGTCTCCGGCTGGCTGGACCTGACCTTGCGCAAAATGCCGCAGATGGGTACCCGATTGCTGGCCAACGTTGATGTCCCCGACATGGATATTTTTGCCAATCGTTATGGTGCGCAGACCTTGAGCTTCAAGGCGGGCGCCGGTCTCAAACTCGGCGGCATCGCCAACGGTCTGCTGGCTCAGGCGCTGAAAATCGGGCTGGTGCGCGACCATGCTTTGTGGGCTGCAAGATTGCATCGCCTGGGCACGCGGTTCGAGCGTTTCGGCGATGGCAAAAGTGCAATGTACATCGACGTGCAGGGCCTTGGCGTCGACGGCAAACCGTTGTCGATGACCGCGCAACTCACCGCCCTGAATGACAAAGGCCCCGAGATTCCCAGCTGCGCTGCCGTGGCACTGGCCACGAAAATGGCGCAAGGCTACGTGCCGTCCTCCGGTGCCCGGCCTTGCGTGGGCGAAATCAGCGTCGCCGAATACATGGCCGCGATCAACGACCCGGCCAACCTGAGCCTGGCCGTGCACTTCTCGGACGGGCAGCGCTGACATGCTCTATCTGTGCCTGAAGTACTTGCACATCATCGCCGCGATTTTCCTGTTCGGCTTCGGCATGGGTTCCTACCTCTACCTGATCGCCGCCAGCCGTACCGCCAACCCGCAGGTCATAGCGCACGTCGCGCGCATGGTTGTGCGTTTCGACACGTGGATCACCACACCGGCCGGTTTCGTGCAGATCATCACGGGGTATCTGTTGATGCGACTTTCGGGTTTGTCGATGAGTACCGACTGGGTGCTGACCTCGCTGATTATCTTCTTCTGCGTCGGCTCGCTGTGGCTGCCGGTGTTGCTTCTGCAGAAGCGCTTGTACGTAATGGCGTCGAGTGCGAGCGAGACGGGGGCCGACCTGGATGAGCAATACCAAGGCGTGTACCGCCAATGGTTATGGATGGGCGTGCTCGGTTTTGCCGGGATGTTTGTCATCGTGCTGATGATGGTGACGAAGATGACACCGCTGCAGTTGTTCAGTTTTCTGGCGTAGGTACAGTTGCTTTGAGAAAGCGCTGTTCATGATCTGGAGTTGGCAACAGGCAGGTATCGTACTTGCCGAACAGGCGATAGCGGTTCAGCGCAATGCGGTCGTAGGCCCAGTCGCGCAAGCCTCGCGGGCAGACGCGCAGCAGTCGCAATGGCTGCCAGCGGGCGGGTAATTGACTGATGACTTCGAGAAAAGCGTCGGAGCGTTCCCAGTAGTGGCGGTCGCGGATTACGGCCATGGTGTCGAACTGATCTATGGGCAGGCCGGCCCACGCCAGCAACGCTTGGCCCTCCGGCGATTGAACCGCTGCCAAACGTACGCGACGCTGATGATCGTGACGAATCAAGAAGCGCGCCCAGCCGTTGCAGAGTTTGCAGACGCCGTCGAACAGGACCACGGATTCGCCGGGGTTGAGGAGCGGGGCGGGGGTAGGGCGGGTTTTCGGAGTGGGCATGGGCTGGGTTCGGGAGAGGCTGGAGTGCTGCGATCATAGCCTCAGAAAGTACGATCTGCGAATGGCCAGTATTCGGCGAGAGCCGGGCGAGCGCCTGTGGACAAAGGACAGACCACGTTTAGAGGCGTGATCTGTCTCCTGTTGCCGTCACACCGCTCTTTCACCACCGCGCACTTCACCGACGCGATGCTTCACTCCCGCCCGCAGCGCATGCCGAAGCTTCAACGCCGGCCGTTCGACGCAGTAATACGAAACACCACTCAGCAAGAACGACAGCACCAACACCGTTGCAATCTTGTGCCAGTCGAATGAAGTAATCGGCGAGAGACCGTGCAGGAAGTAGAACACCACGAAGTGATTGAGGAATACGCCGTAGCTGATGTTGCCCAGGAATTCGTCAATCCGGTGAAACTTGAGCTTCGTCAGCAAGAACACTACGGGGATGCCCACGGCAATGCCTGCGGCCACTTCGGCGTTGAACGGTCGGCGTTCGATCCATCCCGCCATGATCGCTACAAAGATTAACGCCGCCGCCACAGCGGTACCACCAGCAATCGCTAAACCCTTCGCCTGTGGTTTGTAGAGATAGCTGCCGCACAGGAAGATGAACAGGACACCCGGCAACAAACGGTAGCCGTAAAAGTCGGTGTTGATGAGTCCAAGACACGCGGGGATGAAGACCGCGACGGACAAGGCGAAAGCCACACCGCGTGCTCGGTAGATGAGCAGGAACGGGATCACCAGGTAGAAGCACATCTCAAGGCCGAGCGACCACGCCGGTGGCAAAATCCAGATTCCGGATGCACCAAACATATAGAACCCGAGGGGCACGATGGCCAGGCTCGCGGCGATGTTTTTGACGGTTAATTCGGCCGCTTGCGGCGTACCGGGCAGCAGGAAGTAGATCACCGCACAAGAAACGACGAAGTAGAACAGGAACTGCGGATAAAGGCGCAAGGCCCGGTCCAGGTAGAACAGACCGACCTTTTCGGGCGCCTTGTAGTTGCGCTCGATCAGAGAAGTCATGACGAAACCGCTGATGAGCAGGAAGGAAATCACAGCAACCACACCCGGGTTGAACCCCATGAACATCTTGCCCAGATGCGAAACGGCGACCATAACGGCCAATAGCAGACGGTAGGCTCCCACGTGTATCCCCAAACGACCTTGTAGTTATGGCGGGTAAATTACGATGGTTTGTGGGTGGATTACAGGTTTTTCTCTGCGCTCGGGGCTAGGGAATTGCGGGAATTTCAGGATTTCGGAGAATGCGGGATTTATGCGAGTCATTCGCAGTGGGCGAGAGCGCTCGGCACGGAACCAAGCGCTCAGGGTAGGGCGGGGCACTTACTGCTCCACCCTGACGTTTCAGCCTTTGTTTGCGTTCAGCTTGCGCAGTTCTTCGTAGGTCGCCGACTGGACGAACCAGAAGCCGGAAATGATGCACCAGCACAGGGTGCCGGCCACGAAGATACCCAGCGCCGGGAGGAACCCGCTGGTGAAAATCGCGACGATAGCGACCAGCCAGATGAACGCCAGGGACAGATAGAGGACGGTGTTGTTGACGCTGATGACGAAGTCTTTCACAGGGGCATATTCCTTGCGGGATGTAGAAAAATTCCCCCTCTCCGGGGGGCGAACCCATGCTATCACATTGCCTTCATGGTTCAAGGAAGCGGAACTCATTGCCGTGTGGAATGGGGACAGATTTATTTATCAGGCAGACCGGGCGCTTCTGGCCGAAAGCAGACACCCGATGCAATCTTGATCCCTTTGTGACAGCAGCCACACCACAGCCACAAAGGGATTACCTATCAATCCACCGGCACAACATTATCCAGCGCTCGATTCACCGCCAATTCCCCCAGCATCACCACTTGCGCAATCCCCAGCGCAGTTTTGCGGTGGCCTGGGTCAAGGAGGGCGGCGAAGTTGCAGAGCATTTCGGTGGCTGAGCCGAGGGATTCGCTGGCGTTAACCAGCAAGGACTCGCTGTCGTAGTCGGAATTGGCCAGAAACATGGGCGCGTGTTTTTTGTCGCTGCCCATGATGCGTTGAGTCGGGGTGAGGTAGTAATCGAGTGCTCGTTCTGCTGCGTCGTTGAGTGTTCGGGAATCCGGGAATTTGTAGGGTGAGACTGGATCGGTTTCTGGTGGATTCGGCGTTGGTTTGAACATAGATGAAGCTCCATATGGGACTTAAGGAGCCATCACCCTCGCTACCAAACGAAAGGTGGTGGCCATACGAAGGTTGGTAGACCGGCCCATATGGAAAATCCGGCGCGCCCGAAGACGCCCTGCGCATGGCCACCATAAAACAAATGCTGAAAAAGCATCTGCGCACGGTGACGTTATGCGTCATATGGAAGCGGGCTACCAAACCCCATCACTGTTTTTCAGTGACCCAGGAACGATAAAACCCGCGCCCCAGACGCACAAGCCGGCGGATTCTGGCGTAGTCGTAGGCAACGGCGCAAGACGTTGTAGCCTTAAGCAGGTAACGCGACGTGTCTTTTAAACAGCCACGAAAAACTCCTAAACACGCATCATCAACACGCCGTTCAAAATGACATTCGTCGGTCCACCCTGCAGTTCACGCAAAGGCTTGGAACCCTCACGTCGGGGAGCGCATCAACACTAGGTTGCAACCCAAAAAGACGAGGAAGGATACCCATGTCAGTTCATCCGATTTTGTTTCTGGGCGGTTCCGGCGCCATCGGCCACCATTCTGCCAAAGCCATACGCGCCGCTCACCCCGAGGTCCCTTTACTGATCGGCGGCCGTGACCTGGCCAAGGCTCAACAAGCGGCAGAGGAAATGGGCGGGGCGCAGGGCGTGGTCATTGATCCTGCTGCCGAAGACTTGGGGTTGGGCGATCGCCCGGTCAGCGCCGTGGCGGTTTTCTACATGGATCATTCTCTTGCCGGGCTACGTTTTGCGCAGCAGCGCAAGATTCCGCACCTGAGCATTTCTTCTGGCGTGTTCGAAATTGCGCCGCAAATCGCCAGTTTCATCCATCGCCCTGACGCGGCGCCTATCGTGCTGGGTTACGAATGGATGGTGGGCGCGACGACCGTGGCGACATTGCACCTTGCCGAAGCGTTTGCCCGAGTGCGCGATATCCGTATTGATGCGCTGGTCGACGAAGAGGACGGTGGCGGGCCGACCGTGGCCAAGGATTTCGAACACCTGAACAAGATGCTGCCGGCCGCCCTGACCCGGCGCGACGGGGAGTACATCTGGCGCGAAGGGGAGGACAAGAACGTCAGCTTCCGCGCGCTGGACGGTACGCCGATGCAAGCCAGCGGTTTCTCGTCCATCGACGTCACTGGGCTGGCGGCCGCCACCGATGCGCCGAATGTGCAGTTCAATCTCGCCAGCGGGGTCAGTTCTTCGCGACGCGCGGGGCGGCCGATGTCGACTGAGATCCTTATCGAAATGGTTGGCGAGGATCGCCAGGGGCGACCGTTGCACACTCGGCATGCCCTCGTGCATCCGGCGGGCGCCGCCGCGCTCACGGGGTTGAGTATCGCGATGCTGCTGGAGCGACTGCTCGGCCTCGATGGTCGAGCGCCCACTACGGCAGGTCTTTACTTCCCTTATCAGTTGCTCGAGGCCGGTGCGTATCTGGAGCGTCTGAGCAAGGAGGGCGGTGAGTTGCTTGATCTGAAAGTGCCGTAAGGCAGGTTTCTTTCGGAAAAGCTGATCTTGCTCATTGAGCCGCTGGCGAGCCTTGATGCGCTCGCCAGTGCTCATTCGCCCTCACGGCGACTGCCAAGCCCCGCCATCCGCCACCGGCACTTCACCCAGATCATAAGGATTGATCCCCTCAAGGCAGCCGACATTGAAGCCGAATTCATGCGGATTGGTACTGCGTCGATGATGGGTGTAGATGCCGCAGTTACCGCAGAAAAAGTGCTCGGCCACTTGCTGGCCAAAGCTGTACTTCAACAGCGCAGACTGGCCACGGATCACTTTCAGGTCCGCCGCCGGCACTGCCGCAACGACTGCGCCACGGCGTTTGCAGAAGGAGCAGTCGCAGCGATGCGGCGCCGGCAGGCCGTCGGGCAGGTGGATTTCGAGAATGACGGCGCCGCAATGGCAGCTGGCTCGATGGTCACGGCGGATCAACGTATTGCCGATCTGTTTGAGCATGACTAAGCCTCCATCCAGTCCACCGTTGCCGTTTCGCGCCATTTGACCTCGGTGATGCCATACCGCTCGGCCTGGGGTTTAGAGATGACTTTCAACGGTGGCTTGCCGGGTTTGGGAATCGGCGCGATGCCGGCATCGCAACTCGCCCAATGCCATGCGTCAACATTGCGCATGGTTTTTGCGCGGATGACGAATGATTTTGGCTGGCCGTGAAGTTTGTATTCGATGACGAAGATGTCGACGTTGCTCATGCGTTCCTCCTTACGCTCATACGCAAATGAGTTTTGCCGTCGAAAAAAATTCAAAGGATTTTCGGGGTTTGTTTCAGGCTGCTGACAATTGTTTTGCTTTGAACGGTTGGAACCGGCGGAGGCCTAAAGATCAAGCCTTTGCCAAGCAGACAGAACAGGAAAAATCCCCTCGATTTCAACCCCGGAGGTACCCGGTGAACAAGACGATCAGTGCCGAGGATTTGAACATTCAGCTCAAACACAACGATGACGCTGCACTGTTCAAATGGCTGCTCGCCAGTTTCCTGATGGGCAAGCGGATACAGGCCGAAATCGCCGCCGAAGCCTATCGGGTGATCGCTGATAAACACGGGCGCGATACACCGCGCAAACTGGCCGCGTGTAGCCATCTTGAACTGGTCGCGATGCTCGGTGAGGCGCACTACGTGCGTTACGACGAGACCACCGCCGTACGGCTGCACGCCTTGGCACGCCGGTTGAACGACGAATACGCGGGCAAGGTCAGCCATATGGTCGAGGCCAGCGCTGATCGCCAGGCGTTTGAGAAACGGCTGGCAGAGTTCGACGGCATCGGTCCGAAAACCGTGGAAATCTTCATGCGCGAGGCAAGCGCTGTGATCAGCCTTTGATCGTGGGCCGTGACGAAAAGCGGTCACCGCCCAGATCGTGCAGAGCCTATTTGACTCGACGGCCAGAACGATTGATCGCCAACAGGCACAGCCCGACCAGCAGTGCGGCGCCTGCAACCAGCAGTGCCGAAGGTTGCATCGGCTGGCGCAAGCCTGATGCTGTATGCCGCTGCGATATCGCCAGTGGTCGGGTTTCAACGGTCGCTTCGTCAAACGTACGCAATGGTGAAACGGCTTCTGCCTGAAACGGCATTTCCTCGATGCTCAGACGCAGGCCATCTGACAGTTCCAGTGTCCGCGCGGTGATCGTGCCGACGATTCTGTCTGGATAAACCGGTTCGCCATTGGGGTCGAGTTGGTCATAGAAGAAGTTCTGCCCTTCGAGCCAGCCCACGGCCGTCTGCAACTCGGGGCCCAGGTAATACTTGCCGTCGAGGAAAAAGCCAGAAAACTGCGGCGCGCGCTCGACGCTTTCAATGCTGTAACGCTCACCCGCTTTCATACCGGTTTCAGGGGCAATCATGGTCAATCCCTCCGCTGTAGGTTCAGCGGTAGAGAACACGGAGCGACCGTCGTTCCATGTAAAGGAGGAAAGGTAGCCGTTGTCCCGAAATGAACCGGTAAACGGTGAAAACAACTTAGCCCGATGAAAACCGGACGAAGTTGCAGCGCTACAGGTTCATCGGGTGCCAGGGCTTTTCTAGGTCTGTCAGGCCCGAGGTGGCGTTTGAGGAGCGGCACCAAACGCTATCACCGGTGTGTGGCTCAGACAGTAGCGAGCAGCGGAAGACGCGCCAACATGTTTTTCAACGCCAGTGCATCCCACGGCAGGTGTTCGGCGATGCCGATGCCTACAACGTCAGCAATGCTGGCAATGTCTGCCAGCAGCCGCACCACATGGGCGATGGACATCTTGCCTTGGGCGACGCCGTCAAACGTTCCCGGTGGCGCTTCTGGATTGGCGAACAGCAGCGAGCGGAAACCGTTCGGATCCAGTACATCCAGATCCAAGTGAATGGCCAAGTGTTTCGCACCGGTAGAACGGAACCATTTCAGCACCGGTTCGCTGCTGTGGGCCAATTGCGCGGGGCTGGCATGTTGCAGTCCCGGGCGTTCAATCAGAGCGGTTTCCACAGGCATTGTTTCCATCATACCGGCATACATCACGTTTGCCGGTTTCAGCGGACATTTGACTGCAGCAGCAAAGTCCGCATCACCTTCGCCCAGCAGATTGCCCAGCACCATGGCGTGGGCATTGGCGAAGTCCGCAGGCGTTAACACGTCGGGGTGTGCATCGACCCAGAGCACGGCAAGGTCGCCGGCATAGCGCTCGTTGAGGTAGGCGAACGGTGCGAGATCCACCAGACAATCACCGCCGAGAATGACCATCCGATCCGGTGCATGCTCATCGATAATCGCCCGCGCACTGTGCAGTTGTTGCAACAACGCGCTACGCCCGCGGATCCCGCTCTCCATCGGTAATGGCTCGTCACTTGGCATTGCGACCGGCACCTCAGCCACCGGCCCGTGCGGATCGGGTGCCAGCCAGGCCAACAGTTGCGCGCCGAAATGATAAGGCGGGTTGTTGCCACCCTGCCATTGGGGGAAAAGCAGGCGCAGGGTTTTATCGTTCGAAGGGGTCATGCCGAGATTCCTGATGGGGGCGAGCAGACGGCTCAGAGGCGAAAAAGTACGGTGCCGGTGGCCTGGCGCGATTCGAGACGCGCTTAAGCCGTGTCATGGTGACGATGACCGCTATCGTGCGCTTTGCTGAACTGGCCAGACACTTCGCCTGACTGGCCAAGCGGTCATTGCTGTTTCGAAAAGACGCTGGGTGAAACGCCAAAAGCGCTTTTGAAGGCGCGGCTGAAGTGCGCCATGTTGGTGAAACCAAAGCAGAGTGCGACTTCGCTGACGCTGCGAGACGGGCCTTTCATCAGCGCCGTCCGGCAAGCCTGAAGACGTTGCTGCCACAGCCAGCGAGTGGCCGTTGTGCCCTCCATGGCGAACAGGCGGCTGAGTGCGCGCGGGGAGACATGAATGGCTTGTGCGATGGCCGCGAGGTCCAGCCCGGTGTCCTTAAGGTTGGCCAGCAAGAAGTCTTTGGCTTTCATCAGTTGCGCGTCATGACGGCTGGAATGGCCAAGATCCGCGAGGTCGAACGCGCCTTCGAAAGCTGTGGCCAGCACTTCCAGCAACGCGCCACTCAAGCGTTCGCCGGCACGGGTTTGCTGAGGGCCGGTATCGAGCACTTCAACCATCATGTTGCCGGCCAGTCTTGCCAGTGCCGAATGGCTGTCGAGCGTGCGACTGACCAGGGCTTCGGGTCTGGGCAAGTGCTGGATCAATCGTTCGCGGGGGATCGCAATGACGATCTGATCGTCTCCCTTGGGGAAACGGCACCGGTAGGGTTCGGCACTGTTGAACAGCACGATATCGCCGCGAGCCTGTACCGATCGTCGCCCGCGTTGCTCCAGTTCGGCTTCTGTGCTGAGGGTGAGGCAAAGAAAAAACTGCTCAACGCCTGAATCTGTCTGTCTGCTTTCGTATTCGATGGGCGCCGATGAGATGTGCGTCAGCAGAATATCGCCTAGCGTGTTAGCGCTGAGGCGACCATCGAATTGCGTGTCGGACAGCGTGCGCTGGGTGGTCAGGCCGTAGGTGGCGCACACTACCTCGCTCCAATAGTCGAGCCGCTCTTTGGCAAGCAAGGATCGAGGAGGGTAGAGAATGGCCATTGTCGTAGTAACTGACTCGCAGAGTGGGTTCGGCTAGCAAGGATGCTATCAGACCAGCAGGCTCAACGAACCCGAAAGCTATTCAGAGACTGCTCGCTGACTGATGGATATCTATATCGACCATCCGGTCTCCGCATGTCGATATCAGACACAACCATGGCGCACTCAGGCTACTGGATTGTCGGACAATCCCGGTAAGGTGACGCGTCTTCACGTCAAAATAACCCCATCCAGATCATGGGGTTAATAAGAACTGCGGCGGTTGAACGGGCTTCTTTCGGGAAGTTCAGCAGGCAACGATCGTGCTCGTTTGCCGGAGTCAACTCGCTTAAATGTCGATCAGCAGAGAACAAAAAAACCAATGATCAGCCCGAACTCAACGGATTCGAGTAGCCAATTGGCGCAGGGCTTCAAGCCTCGTCACGTCACCATGCTGTCCATCGCCGGGATTATCGGCGCCGGATTGTTCGTAGGCTCAGGACATGCCATTGCGGCGGCGGGGCCGGCGGTTCTGTTGGCTTATCTGTTCTCCGGTTTGCTCGTCGTGCTGGTCATGCGCATGCTCGGCGAGATGGCGGTGGCCAATCCCGACACCGGGTCGTTCTCGACCTATGCCGACCAGGCCATCGGGCGCTGGGCGGGCTTCACCATTGGCTGGCTGTACTGGTGGTTCTGGGTTCTGGTCATTCCTATCGAAGCGCTGGCGGCCGGGCATGTGCTTAACCAATGGTTTCCGCAGGTTGATGCCTGGCTGTTCGCGTTGGGCTCGATCATTGCGCTGGTGGTGACCAACCTGTTCAGCGTGTCCAAGTACGGTGAATTCGAATTCTGGTTCGCCATGGCCAAGGTCGTGGCGATCATCGGTTTCATCGGTGTCGGTTTTGCTGTGCTGATGGGCTGGATTCCCGACAGGGAAGTCAGCGGCTTGAGCGGGCTGATGGCCGAGCACGGCGGATTTGCGCCCAACGGCTTGTCAGCGGTGGTCGGCGCGTTCATCACCATCATGTTCAGCTTCATCGGAACCGAAGCGGTGACCATCGCCGCCGCCGAATCGAATGATCCGTCGCGCAACATTGCCAAGGCCACGCGCTCGGTGATCTGGCGTATTGGCGTGTTTTACCTGCTGTCGATCTTCGTGGTGATCTCCGTGGTGCCGTGGAATGATCCGTTGCTCGCTTCGGTCGGCTCTTATCAGCGCGCCCTGGAAATCATGAACATTCCTCACGCCAAGTTCATGGTCGACGTCGTCGTGCTGATTGCCGTGGCCAGTTGCATGAACTCCTCGATCTACATTGCCTCACGGATGTTGTACTCGCTGGGCCGGCGTGGCGATGCGCCGAAGATGCTCAAGGCGACATCCTCGGAAGGTGTACCGCGCGCAGCGGTCATCGCCAGCACCGTGATCGGTGCGTCAATTACCGTGTGGAGCTATTTCATGCCTGCCGGGCTGTTTCAATTCCTGCTGGCCAGCTCCGGGGCGATTGCCTTGCTGGTATACCTCGCGATCGCGGTGTCGCAGTTGCGCATGCGGCGGATACTGCGCCAGCGCAACGTCGAGCTGACTTTTCGCATGTGGCTGTTTCCGTGGCTGACGTGGCTGGTGATTGTGTTCATCTGCGCAGCGCTGGCGGTGATGATGATCACTCCTGAACATCGCACCGAAGTCACCACAACTATTGGCCTGGCGCTGGCGATTTCCTTTATTGGCCTGTTGACGTCGCGGCATCCTGCGCCGGCGGCGAGGGTTACGTCGGTGGGGTAGGCGGTTGCGCCGAACCTGATACTCCCTTCGCGAAAGCCGAAGGGAATGACAGACGCCTGCGTCTCAGACCGATTCTTATGAGGACATGATGTCATCGATCTCCGCCGTGGCCGACGGTGCGACGCAATCCGTCGGGTTTCTGCTGTTAGACAAATTCACCCTCATGTCGCTGGCGTCCGCCGTCGAGCCATTGCGCATGGCCAATCAACTGACCGGGCGAACGCTGTATCGCTGGCACACCTTCAGCGCCAATGGCGCGGCGGTCTGGGCCAGTGATGGCGTGCCAATCACCCCGGATGGCTCGTGGAGTAATCCCTCCGTGGCGGACACGGTCATCGTCTGCGGTGGTGTCGGCATCCAGAGCGCAATTACCCGCGAGCACACGACCTGGCTGCAAGCCTTGGCGCGGCAATCGAAACGCTTGGGCGGGGTCTGCACCGGCAGTTGGGCGCTGGCCAAGGCCGGGTTGCTCGACGGTTACGAGTGCAGCGTGCACTGGGAATTTCTGGCGGCCATGCAGGAAGCTTTCCCGCGCGTGAGCGTCAGCACCAGCCTCTTTACCCTCGATCGCAACCGTTTCACCAGCTCCGGCGGCACCGCGCCGCTGGACATGATGCTGCACCTGATTGCGCGCGATCATGGTCGTGAACTGGCCACCGCCATCTCCGAGATGTTTGTCTACGAGCGCATCCGCAACGAGCAGGATCATCAGCGCGTGCCGCTCAAGCATGTGGTCGGCACGCACCAGCCCAAGCTGCAAGAAGTCGTTGCGTTGATGGAAGCCAATCTTGAAGAGCCGATCGACCTGAACAACCTGGCCGAATACGTGGATCTGTCACGGCGGCAGTTGGAGCGGTTGTTTCAGAAGTACCTGCAATGCACGCCGTCGCGCTACTACTTGAGGTTGCGGCTTATTCGCGCGCGACAACTGCTCAAGCAAACCTCCTTGTCGATCGTTGAGCTGGCGTATGTCTGCGGTTTCGTCTCCACGCCGCATTTCTCCAAATGCTATCGCGAGCACTTTGGCGTACCTCCGAGCGACGAGCGATCAGGTTCTGAAATGAGCCGTAAATCGGCATCGCCACGGTCAGTGACCAAACCGCTGACGACGCTCGACCAAGCGCGCAATGAATCGACGTTTGCCAGTGTCCGAATGATGGAGCGTGCAGATCTGGCATCCACGGGATGATCGGTCGGTCTGCTTCGACAGTTGATCACTGCAGATTCCGCATACGTATAGTTCTTGCTCCATTGCGCGGTTGCCAATAAACCCTCCTGTCAAGGTCAATGAAGCCGGTGAGTCACCGGCACCAGGAGGGATCATGAACGCCACGCCAATTCCTGAAGGTTTCAACCCGTTTACCCGCAGCAGTCCGTTGCTTGATTTGCTGGGCCCGATCTACGCGCGAGGCAGTGGGCTGCAATTGGAACTGGGATTGTTGACTGACTCACGCCATGCCAATGGCCGTGGCACCTTGCATGGTGGTGTATTGGCGACATTGGCCGATGTCGGGATGGGTTATGCCATGGCGTTTTCCAGCGACCCTCCGCAGCCATTGATCACCGCGAGCATGACTCTGGATTATCTCGGCGCGGTAAAAATGAATGAGTGGCTGGAAGTGCGTTTGGAGCATTCGAAAAAGGGACGTCAACTGGCGTTTGCTGCCGTTAGTTTGCATGTTGGGGAGCGAACGGTTGCGCGGGCCAGTGCGGTGTTTGCGGTGCCGGTGAGTTGAAAGTGAGTATTCGTCAAAGCGTTGGTTACTGTGCCATTAACCCTTGCGCCACTGCATCTTTTGGCGCACCCGTTGAAACTCGTACGGTAAGCCAATCAGGGCCGTTTCTGATTGGGTTTCGGCCGCGTCGATAGAACTTTGGTCGGTGTCTGGCGTGATGGCATTTCGATGTCTTCCTGTGCATAATCGGACGCCGCTGCCAAAGCAGACTGAAGTGGAATCATGGGAAAGGGAGCACCTTCGTGCGCCTTTTCGACATCATATTGGCGATCTTGGAGATGGATCGGCCAGCCAGTTTCAGTCAGTCGCGAGCAGCTTTGAGATCGAAAGGAATCAGCATGACGCAGAGGGTGGTGCAAACGATTTCTCGTGCCTGGTCGCGCATGGGAGAGCTGAGTCGACTTCGGACTCCGTCCCAACGCAGTGAATACATCGTTGAAGGTTTCGCCGATGACCGGGTGATCGTATTGGTCGCCTCCAAGCGCCACGTCCTGCTCAGATCGGCGTTCGAAGCGGCGCTGAATTACCTTCACCAACACAGCCATGGGATTGAAAGTCCGTGCCTGATCAAGTCAAACAATGACCCGGCGCTATCCGGCCCGCTCTGTCGTGCCAGTAGAGTCACGTTGAGCGGGGCGTACGGCCCGCGAAACATCAATTACGTACTGCCAATTCTGCAAGCACTCGGCGTGGTCGATATTCGCACATCGACGCCTAATGCTGTCTGGCTCGTGACGCCTCTCGCAGCCAATGATCTTTCATTTTCGAACCCGGTACGACGAGTCGGGAAGGGTTTGCTCACTGCCAGGCAATTTGATTTTGCTCAGTATCTGAGCGGTTTATGGACAGGTGCAGCAGGTTCGTTTTCGCATCGCTACAAGGTCAGTAGGCACCATTCCTGGAAAGACTGGAGAGCTCGGCATGGCGCCAGCGATTGGTGGTGCCAGAGCTTAAGCCAAGCGAACCAGCACTATTGCTGGCGTGAAAAGGCTGCCCCGCATGATTTTGCGAGTATTGCAGCTGAGCTGCGCAAGAGTCTGGAGAACAATGATGAAGCCGCGGCGTTGGTCGCGTGCAAGGCGATCTTTGCCTGGGGTGGCGTTGCTCGAAAGGCGGACGATGCTTCTTTGCAGTGGGTCGAGTTGCAGGCGGCAGCCAAGACCTTGTGCCGTTCAATCCGCAGGGCCGTTAAGTTGCTTGACCGCGCATGTGCAGACCCGCTGGACGATTTCAACGGAAAAACACTGTTGATGAATTCAGCGATGACCAAGATCTATGCCGCAGCGGCGCCGGACAGCTTGATTATTTATGACGGTCGTGTGGGTGCGGCATTGGGGTTGTTGGCGCGCACTTGGCTTTTGGCAAATGCTGAGCGCACGGTTCCTACGGATTTGGCATTTCGCTGGGGCCCGAATACCAAGACCGCGAACCAGAAGGATGAAACGAGAAATCCTTCGCAAGACCTCTTCATTTTCACAAACCTCTATACCACCTCCAGCGACATTCCTGCACGCAACAGGGAGTGGGCTGAGCTTGTGCGGATGAGTAGCCGCTTGCTGTGGACTACGGGCAAAGTTCTCGACGCGCAGAGTTACACGGTGACATTAAGCATGTTGGAGCGTTCGTTGTTTATGTTGGGGTATGACGTTCGCTGATAGCACGCCGTGAGTTTTCAAGTTTCTGAGGCGTTGGTCATGATCCCTTCGTTATTTGATGCAGTGACAGCTGTTGTGAGTAAAGCATTGGCAGATTCAAGGACCGCAATCCGGGCCGCTAATTTTCAAGGAGATCAGATGTACGAGCAAAATATCGAACTGCTGCGCGAAGAATCCCTGCGTTTGCTTGAAGTGGAAATCGATCTGTTGCAACGAATGAAGGATGCAGACGGCGTAGTAGTCGATGAGCACAGTCATGAGCACCAGACGTTTACCCAGGCCAGCATCCAGAAAGATCTGCAAATGCTCCGGGGCGAAGCAGACAAGCTTCAGCGCCTGGAAATGGTGCTGGCCGTTGTCGGCACGATGAAGGCAGGTAAATCGACGACGATTAACGCCATTGTCGGCACTGAGGTGCTGCCAAATCGAAATCGTCCGATGACCGCTCTACCGACGCTCATTCGTCATACCCCCGGCCAGATCGAACCTGTTTTGCGTCTGGAAAACATCGGCCCGATCAACAGTGTCGTAGCTGAGTTGCATGAGTTGCTGCGTGACCCCGCCGGGCAGCAATTGCCCTACGAACTGATTGACGACAAGGATATGCAGTCCCTGCTGCGGCTAATTGACGAGAATCAGCGGTTTGACAACTGCTATCAGGGTCCTGAGGCCATTTTTTGGTTTCTCAGAAGCTTGAATGATCTAGTGCGCGTAGCGCTCGAGTTGGGCGTGGACTTCCCATTTGATAGCTATGACGAAATTCACGAAATCCCCGCTATTGAAGTCGAGTTTTCCCATTTGGCCGCAATGCCAGAAGGTTTGGGCCGTTTGACCTTGCTCGACACGCCCGGCCCGAATGAAGCCGGCCAGCAGCATCTTCGCAAAATGCTGGGCGAGCAACTGAAAAACGCCTCGGCTGTTTTAGCCGTTCTGGACTTCACTCAACTCAAGTCAGATGCTGACCAGCATGTGCGCCAGGAACTGGAGCGAATCGCAGATGTAGCTCAAGGGCGGATGTTTGCGCTCGTCAACAAGTTCGATGAGAAAGATCGCAACAGTGATGATGAGGCGCAGACCAAACGCCTTGTTGCTGATTCATTGATGGAGGGTCGACTACAGCATTCTCAGGTATTCCCCGTATCGTCAAAATTCGGCGATCTTGCCAACCGTGCACGACGCGAGTTGGCACTCAATGGCTGCTTGCCGACGATTGTCGGCGAGCAGAACGCCTGGGTGGAGGACTTCGGTAAAGCAGCGTTCGGCATGCTTTGGACGAGCATGGTGACAAATCCGGAGGCCGTGAAAACAGCGGCCAACGCACTCTGGAATGCCTCGTTGTTCGCGGCTCCTCTGGATCAGATCATTCGTAAAGCCCACGCCGGCGCTGCGACACTTGCCGTGGCTTCTGCTGCCGCCAAGCTCGCTGACATCGCGGCCAGATTGAACAACTTTCTCTCTGTTCGAGATGCTGCGCTGGGAAAGGGCGTAGAAGAATTGAGCGAGCAGATCAATTCTTTGCGCAATGACATCGACCGTATCACCGGTCTGGAAGCCAAGACGCGAAAGGATGCCGAACGCGCCTTGCAAGCTATTGATGGAAAAATGAATAAGGTCTTTTCTGAAATTCGTGCCGCCATCAGCGCTCAGATTCAAGAGGGATTCAAAGCGGGCAAGGAAACCGAAGAGCAACAACCTCAGGAGCGCAAAAGAGAGTCTCTGACCGGACTGCTCTCGATGCTGACGGGTGCGGGTAGCCAACGGAGGCTGGAGAGACGACGTACGACTTACGGCTATGAGTTTAATGAAGACACGCCTGTCATCAAACTCAGCAATCGGGAAAAAGCTCAAGAGATTACGCAGGGTATCGAGAATGGAGTCCGGGAGATAATCACGCTCAATGAAAGGCGTTTAGTCGCAGAGACTGAGCTCATTTTGCGAGATTTTCATGTTTTGTTCGAGCAAGGCATTTCAACTCAGGCCAGTGAGATTATCAGCCAACTCAACCAGCGTTTGAACCGCAGCGGCTTTTTCATTGCAATCAAACTACCACCCATGCCAGCGCTTTCAATGCGACCTTCCAGTGGTGAAGTGTTGGGTGAGGTCATCGAAAACAAGCAGCGCAGTGTTCGTCGGCGGCGTCGAGCCGGTGGGTTGTGGGGGGGCATTTGCAGTTTCTTCGAGACAGATGACTGGGGGTGGGAAACCTATTCGTCGAGAGAGGAATATTTTGAAATCGACGTGAATAAGGTGAAGGCCTCTATCGAAAAGTCTGTCGCCGATGTGTTCGCTGGTTTGGCGAGTGCCACGGTCGAGACCATCGCCAAGCCACTGGAGGCCAGTGTTGACAACTTCTTTGATGAACTCAGGCTCACCGTCGAGTCCATCCGCAGCGACCTGAATCAAAGTATTCGCGACAAACAGTCCGATCAAGGGCAGCAGCAAAGACTGGGTGAACTGCTGGCAGGCTTCAAACGCCATGTGCCTGGTATTCAAAAGGACAGTGATGCGCTCAAACGTGACATCCCTTCCGCGGGCGTTGAGGTGGCGGCATGAGTGAGCAGACCCCGATTTCACCCGGCTCGGATATCTGCCAGACACTGACGTGTCTGCCCGAAAAATTCGTGGTGGATTTTGCCAACGGCATTGATGTCGCGCGGGAACGCCAACGTTACATGGCCAAGCGGGATGGGTTTTTCACTCGCCTTTTCGACGGCTTTACCGGTCAGGGTGATCGCAATCAGGCTGAGATCAACGCAAGCCTTACTGATGGCGTGGAAGGTGCGTTGAACTGGTTGAAGGATTTGAGCGAGTCGTTGGCCAAAAGCAATCATGCGATTGTTCAAGTCAACACCCGGGTCAACGCCCTCAAACATGATGTCGCCACCCTCGTCGATTTTTCGATAGAGAGCCGCCAGGCTATTAATTCGCTTTCGCAACGTCTGGACGAGCGTTGTGATGAGCTGGATCGCAATGTCGCAAGGATTGACCGGTTACAGCAGGCACACCTGCATCTGGACGATGTCTTCGGCAAGTGGGGAGCAGGGCGGTTCAATATGTTCACGCTGTCCGGGCGCTGCTATGCAGCACTTGAAGAACTGCGGTGGGGGGCGTTTGGCGACTATTGCCAGACAGTGTCCGGGCCCGAACGACAGAAACAGCTTGAGCGTCTGGCCAATCAGGCAATCATTCAGATGAACAAGGATGCAGGAATTAGTCAGGGCGAGCGTATAGCGACTCGCGCCCGGTGGCTGGCTCGTCCTGTTGGAAGTGTTGTTTCTGCTGACGGCGAAGATGCTATTCGCTATCTGGGGGACTGGACGGACCCATATTTCACACCTTTCGCATTTGCGGCCTCGCAGACCCCGGAAGAGTTGCCTGTGCATTTGCCAAGGATCATTGCAGCGCCAAGGGTGACAGAAGCCATGATCAGTGAGCTGTTTCTGGAGGCTTCATGATGACTGCTCCCTTGAAAGTCGGGTTGGTACTTTCCGGTGGTGGGGCCAAAGGGGCCTATCAGGTCGGTGTGCTCAGAGCCTTGCGCGAACTCGGCACCCGCATTGATGCAGTTTCAGGCGCCAGCATTGGCGCTCTCAACGGCGGCGTTCTGGCTTCTTCTCCATCGCTGGATGTTGCTATCGAGCGCCTTGAGGCTGTCTGGGAAAGATTGGCCAATGACTCCCCGTTGAGCATGAAGGCGCCTGGATATCTGGCGCTGTTGGCTGCGGCGGGCCTGCGGATTCAGGGGGCAGGGGCTGTGCTCGGGCTTGTTCACGCCGTGAAGAAAATAGCGGGCGCCTTTGAGTTCGAGTTGCCGAGCTGGCTTGATGGGCTCGACGAAGGCTTGCTGGACGACCAACCGTTGAAGCAACTGATGGATGAGTTTCTCGACAGCAAGCAGCTAGCGACAGGGATCCCACTCTATGTCTCGTTGTATCGCAGCAACGGCGGTCTGCAGGACTTGGCGTCAGCATTCATGGCTGAGCTGGGGCTGAGCAATACACCGGATTCGGAATTCGTGCATATACAGTCGCTCGAGGAAGACCGGCGCAAACAGGTGTTGCTGGCTTCTGCTGCGATCCCGCTATTGTTCGCCTCCCGCAAACACGGTGAAAAACGTTACTCGGACGGCGGCCAAGGTGGCTGGCAGACGATGCAGGGTAATACGCCAATCACCCCATTGCTGGAGGCTGGATGCAATCTGGTAATCGTCACTCACTTGAGTGATGGATCGCCATGGAGCCGTCAACGATTTCCGGATGCAACCATTTTGGAAATTCGTCCCCAACAAAGCCTTAACCGAGCTACGGGCCTTATGAGCGGCGCTCAGGACTTGCTCGGTTTTGATGTCGACAAGATCCCCACCTGGATCGAGCAGGGTTATCAGGACACGCTGCATTGTGTTGGACGGGTCATGAAGGCTCAGCAAAGCCGCGACGAATTGCGTGTCGCGCAAGCCGCTCTTGCAGGCATCGCAAGTGAGTCCGCAAGTGCCGACGCAACACTGGCCGATGCGATGGCACGATTATCCAGGCAGCCCTGACAAGGAGTCAGAAGTGGCAAATGTAAAAATTGAATGGGATTGGCTGCATTGGAATTGTGGTCAGACGTGGGGAACTGATGTCTGGCCGGAATTGCAACGCAGAGGGGTTAAACAGCAAGACCTTGAACGATGCGTCTATGTGATCAGGCTCAACGGTCTGTTCGCCATCCAGTACCCGCTAGGCGTTTCTCCCACGGTCTATATCGGCGAAGGAAACTTTGAACAACGTATCACTCAGCACAAAAACTGGCTGATGGAACTCGCGGATTTGCAAGGCGAGTATGAGTTTCTCATCGGCTATTGTTTCCCTCGCGCGCGGAACGCCTCGAAAGTTTATTCCGATTTCGAGGCGATGCTGATCCACGAATTTCGAGACATTTACGGCGCGGCTCCGCTGCGCAACAGGCAAATGGAATTTCAGAAATCAAACCACGTGTTTGAGCCAATGAATGAAATCCGCAGCGCGATCATGATTGGTCAAGGCATGCGTTTTCATTGGGCGGTGCAGCCGATGAAAAGCTCGCCTATGTATGATGTTTACCAGCGGACTATTCTGGAAGAGTTGAGGGTTTGACCCTGTCTTTAGCGGGGTAAAGCGAGAAGTCGTTGGTTAAATAAAATTTCAAGTCATTTGTTGTTGGCTAATTTGTTAGGGGTTTCCATGGATTTAGCTCCAGCTACAACCAAAACATCTATCGTGCTGCTGGGTGTTGCAATAATTGCGTTCGGCATAATTGTTTTAATGCAGGTGCTCACCGGATATCCGCCGTTCAAGGATCAATATTTTTTTCAGCTATTTGGAATCGAGGGACGAAACTGGTTTGTGGGCGGGAGAGAGGCTGTCCACTTTTTTGGATTTATTGGTTGTGTCTTATTCGGATGGTCCTATGTTTACTCGATGACATTCAAGGGGATGCTGAAGGTTCATTTTTTTATTCTCCCCGTTTTGCTGATGTTTTTGCTCGCATTAACAAAGTTTGTTGAACTGAATATTCCCTACTATTTTTTTGCAATCTTTGCTCTGATAGGTGCAGTCATATCTGTTTTAATGACAGTCTGGATGAACAGTTCCAAGCGCAGCGTTAAATACCCAAAGATGATCATTGTTCCGACGCTAGTTGGTCTCTCAATCTCTTGGATATGTGAGTTTTTTTGGGAGCCAACCATTCGCGCTTGTGGATGGCAACAAAGTGAGGGCATCACCTGGGCGCTACTGGTAGGGGAGAATAGCCCTTGTGTCTGGACACACCTTCGATTCCAGTGGGCTCAGATCATCATCGATTTTGCTGCGATCGTTATAGGCTTGGTGATTGCGCTTATTATTTATAAGTGTCTGGCGCATCAAAAGCGATGACGCCATCTGATTGGAGTTCGCGATATATGTGCTGTGCAGAGGGCAGAGGGCGCGGCTACGATGATGAAGAGTATAAACCGTGGTGTCGCCTGCGTTTCTAAAACCTCTTGCCAGTCATGTAGACGAGCCGATTCAAGCCACTACCGGCATAAGGATCTCAGCGACTGCGGATCGAATGACACATTGGCCATACTTCGAGTGTCAGCGACTAATTGCCATTGCCCAGCAGTGCCGTCGATTTCGCGCAGGGCCCATTGCCCGGGGCCGGACCAGGACAGTTCTATGTACGGCCCTTCAAGCACTTCGTTTGCGATTAACATGTCTACTTCGTCGGCAGGTCCCGGGAGCATGCCACCGACAGCAATGGGCACGCGCTGACGCAAAAGGCTGTTGAGCATGCTCAGCAACTCGACACGTGATGTGTAATGCACTCTGTGCTCCCCGACTTCGGTGTGGGCAAACACCAGGCTTCCGGTATCGGCGTCCACGGAACTGATCAGCGTGAGATGCGTCGGTGGCCGGCCTGAGCCTTTTGAATACCTCAAGCCTGATCCATCGCCGCCGCGACGCCCTGATCCTCCCCCAGAAACCCACCACTCTGATGCTGCCAGAGCCGCGCATAAATGCCGTTCCTGCTCAGCAATTCAGCGTGCGTCCCTTGCTCGATAATCCGCCCCTCATCCATGACAATCAGTCGATCCATCGCCGCAATCGTCGACAACCGATGCGCAATAGCGATGACGGTCTTACCCTGCATCATTTCATCAAGACTTTCCTGAATGGCCACTTCGACTTCCGAGTCCAGCGCACTGGTGGCTTCGTCGAGCAGCAGGATCGGCGCGTTCTTCAGCATCACTCGCGCAATGGCGATGCGTTGACGCTGACCGCCGGAGAGTTTGATGCCGCGTTCGCCGACCAGAGTGTCGTAACCGCTGTGGCCTTGCTTGTCGCTGAGTTGGCTGATGAAACCGTCGGCCTGCGCGTTGGCGGCGGCGCGGCGGATATCTTCGTCGCTGGCGTCGGGGCGGCCGTAGGCGATGTTGTCGCGAATCGAGCGGTGCAGCAGCGACGTGTCCTGGGTGACCATGCCGATCGCGCTACGCAGACTGTCTTGGCTCACCTTCGCGATGTTTTGCCCGTCGATGCGAATCTCGCCGCTGTCGACATCATAGAAACGCAGCAGCAGATTGATCAGCGTCGATTTGCCCGCACCGGAGCGGCCGACCAAGCCAATTTTTTCGCCGGGCCGGATGTTCAGGCTCAAGTTGTCGAGGACCTGACGTTCGCCGTTGTAGTTGAAATTGACCTTGTCGAACGTCACTGTACCGCCCGCCGGCACCAGCACGCTGGCGTTCGGCGCGTCCTGCACTTTGGGGCCGCGGGTGAGGGTGGCCATGCCGTCCTGGACGGTGCCGATGTTTTCGAACAGCGATGTCATCTGCCACATGATCCAGTGCGACATGCCGTTGATGCGCAGCGCCATGGCGGTAATCGCCGCCACCGCACCGGTGCCGACCTGACCCAGATGCCAGAGCCACAGCGCGTAGCCGCCGGCACCCAGAATCAGCCCGACCACCAGCGCCTGATTGACGATTTCGAACTGGCTGACCAGACGCATCTGGCGGAAACCGGTGAGCTTGAAATCCTCCATGGCGGCGCGTGCAAAGTGCGCTTCACGCTTGGAGTGCGAGAACAGTTTCACCGTGGTGATGTTGGTGTAGGCGTCGGCAATCCGCCCGGTCATCGATGATCGCGCATCGGCCTGTTCCTGGCCGACTTTCCCCAAGCGCGGCACAAAATAAACCATGGCCAGCCCGAATAACGCGAGCCAGGCAATGAACGGCAGCATCAGTTTCAAGGCAAAACCGCCAGCGAGGGCGATGATCGCAATGAAGTAAACGCCGATGCCCGGTGCGATTTCGATCAGGGTGAACAAGACTTCGCGCACCGCCAATGCGGTCTGCATGACCTTGGTCGTGACCCGCCCGGAAAATTCATCGGAGAAGAACGAAAGGCTTTGCCGCAGCATCAGCCGATGAAAGTCCCAGCGCAGCCGCAACGGCAGATTGATCGCCAGAATCTGGTGCTGGACCATGGTGCGCAACGCCACCAGGCCGATGCTGATGAACAACACAATGCCGATGCCCCAGAGCACGCGACTTTCTTGCGCGTTGACGCCGCCACCGGCCTGCCACGTCGAGAGCAAATCGACGACTTGCCCGAGAAAGGAAAACAGCCAGGCTTCGTAGATCGACACACCGGCACTGAGCAGCGCCAGCGCAAGGATATAACCGCGTGCGCCGCGCGTGCAGGCCCACAGGAACCGCATCAGGCCGACGGGCGGAGGCGGTGCTTCGTCGGGAGGAAATGGGTCGAGCCGTTGTTCAAACACGCGCAGCATTGTGGTCTCCGAAATGATCAGGGTCTGGGGATTCTGCCATTGAATGGCGGCTTTGAGGGTTTGCACGTCAATGGCTTGTCCCCATTGGGCGCTGGATTCCCGAGTATCGCCCGGGATTCCGGGTGCATGCCGGTCAGCTAAGCTGACAGCTCAGACGCCTTGAGCAATGCAAGATGCAGCGAATACACCGGGTTTCCTGTTGGGAGTCGATGGGCAAAGGAAATGTTTAATTTCTTTTTGACGTTTCTGTTCGTGCTCATTCCCACGGCGTCGCTGTCACTCGACAGTTACCTTCGTTACCGGGTGGCCAAGAGCAAACCGGTGAGCAAGGCGTGGAGGGCTTGCAATCATGTTCTTTCAATCATGCTGATCATGCAGTTGCTTGGTTTGGCGCTGTACTTCTTTTACATCGCTTGAATCTGGCGGGTTTCGATAGAGGGATCGATGTGGTGAGTTTCGCTTGCGCACTGTTGGTGATAGGCCTGGGGCTGATTTTGTATGTGTCAGATATATTCGGCTATTCAAAGTCCGTTAAGGCAGAGCGGTCTCGGCTGATGTCCGCTCAGATGCTTACAAGGGAGCAGAGAGACAAGCGCCGGTATTATCAGTGGGCAGGCGCCGCGAGAGTTGTGGGTTGGATTGCGATAGCCGTGGGGCTTTTGCTTTTGATCTTCCGGTAACGCGGAACAGTGTGGGACAGCGTTTCAGCATCTGGCCGGGCTGCCAGTTTTCAACCTCGCAGCGCGCCAGCCTCAACGCGCGCCAAAATCCACTTTCGACTGTACGCCAGCACGCCCTCGGCGATGGCTGTGGGAAAGTGGATAAACCCGTGAGGCGAGGAGGGCAGCGTGTACATTTCGACCGGGGCCGCTTGCGCCCAGCGCTTGGCGATCTCGAGAGTGTCATCGCGCAGCGGATCGAGTTCACCGGCAAACAGCAACGCGGGCGGGAAGCCGCTGAAATCGCCGTACAGCGGAGACAGCGGTGGCTGGCGGCGCTGCTCGTCAGTCAACTCGGGCGTAAGCAGACGTAGCGCCTCGACCATGCCCGGGCCGTCCAGCACCAACGTGTCTGCGGGGGCGGTGCGTACGCTGGGCGTGCCGGTCAGGTCGTAGACGCCGTAATACAGCAGTGCGCCGCTGATTCTCTGCAGCAGATCGGGCCATTGTTTCAGCGCCAACAGTGTCGCCGCCGCCAGATGGCCGCCCGCCGATTCACCGACTACCACGACGGGCAGGCCGGCGAACTCAGCCTCTTGTAACAACCAACGAGTGGCGTTGAGGCAATCCTCCAGCAAGCCTTCGATGGGCGTGGACACGGCCAGTCGATAATCCACCGAGACCACGGTTACTTGGCAGCTGTCGACGATGGCCGCGTTGAAGTTGTCGTCCATCTGCGCATTGCCGATCACCCAGCCGCCACCGTGAAAGTCCAACACCACGCCTTTCGCCGGGCCTTTGGGGCGAATGATCCGCACCGGCACGTTATCAATCAGCTTGCGCTCAGCCGACAGACCAAACTTGCGCAACACGCCGGAACCGCCGATCTGGCTGACGCGCAACAGCGCCTGAATCAAACGCGGCGTCAGGCGATTGCGGATCTTGAAACGTGGCAGCCAGGCCAGCTTCCTGTTGAAGGCGCGCACCTCATCCAACTCGCGTTCGCCCTGCGGCCACGGTGTTGCAGTACCCCAATTGGCATTGTTCATCAGCGGTTCTTGATCAGGATGGAAAAATTCAACGCCGCCGCCACACACAGCCACGCCAGATACGGAAACAGGATCAAGCCAGTGATCAGGTCCAGTTGTATTGCCAGCACCACCATCGCCGCGACCACCAGCCACAACACGGTGAGAATCACCATCGCCGCCAGCACCTGATGCGCACCGAAGAACACCGGCGTCCACAGCGTGTTCAGCGCAATCTGCGCCGCCCATAGCGCCAGCACGGTCTGGCTACCGGGAATCAGGCTCAAGCGGTAACCGGCCCAGGCCAGCAGCAGATAGATAATCGTCCAGGCCACGGGGAACGCCCAATTGGGCGGGGTGAAACCGGGTTTGTTCAGTCCTTCGTACCACGGCCCCGGTTTGAACATCACGCCGGTGGTTGCCGCTGCTGCGCAGGCCAGAAGAAAAATGAAGAAGGTCATCGCCTGTCCTTGGCTGAAATCAGCCGGTTGGGGGTTTAAGAAAGGGACGCCTCGGCAAGGAAAAAGTTTGCCATGAAATCCGGATTGGCCAGAGAGGCGATTCAATTTGAACTAAAAACTGACCACTGCGTCAGGATAATCAGTGCCTTTTCCAACTGACGTGGATGACATCATGTACACCTATCACATCGAATATCTGTTCAACGGCGAGCCGCGGACTTTTCTGCTTGAACTCAAGGAACAGCAGTTGTCCGAGCACGAAGCCGCGATGCATCTGCTGGAACTGCACTTGGGCGACGCTGAAAACGGCCTGATGATGCCCACTGCAGACTCTACACCCGAGCAGATCCTCGAACAGGCCGAGCGGGTAGGGATTACGGACATCAAGGTCGTCAGCCAGACCAACTGAAGGGTGAGGCAAACGTTGGCAACGGTGGGGATCCATTGCATGCTGCGCGCACACTTCACTGTACGCCCGGAGGACACGCCGTGCCGACCTTGAGCCGCGCTGATCTTGCTTACGTTCTACAAATCCTCGAGCAAGACACGATTCACGACTTGAGCCTTATTTCTCAGGCCGTGCAGATGAATCCTCGCGACCTGTTGAATCAAGTCGCGATTGCCATGGCCGATCAGTTCCTTAGCGGTGCACGCGACTTTCACGCATGCGACGAGGTGATGAATCTGTTGTTCGGCGATATCGTGAACCTCGGCATGGATGCCGAAATGCCCGAGCCGGCTTTTTCCATCTACCTCGCGTTTGATTCTGGAGAGCATTGGCACACCGGTGATAACAAGGAGGTCGTACCGTGGGAAAAATGGACGCGACCTGAGCTCGTGCAGATTCTTGATCAGCTGACTGGTGGCTTGTCCGGAGGTCGTCGATAGTTACACGCTTTCTAACGCTGGATGGTCGACAAGCACGTTTCCCCGGTTTTGATAGAACCGCAAAAACTCATCCGCCGGCATCGCTTTGCCAAACAGCCAGCCCTGACCAAAATGCACGCCGTGATCGCGCAGGTAATCGCGCTGGGCTTCGGTCTCGATGCCTTCGGCGACTATCTGCAGGCGCAGGCTCTTGGCCATTTCGATGATGTGGCCGGTCACGGTGCCGGTCGCGGCATCCTGATCGATATTGTCGACAAACGACTTGTCGATCTTCAGCACGTCCAGCGGCAGTTGCTGCAAATGCTGCAGGCTGGAAAACCCGGTGCCGAAATCATCGATGGCCGCCAGATAACCCAGCTCACGGGCATGGTTGACCGTGGCCCGCGCGGCGTCGATCTCGACGAATCCGCGCTCGGTGGCCTCCAGCCAGATTTGATGCTGCTGCACGTTGGCCCGGTCCAGCGCGGCCTCCAGTTTCGCCAGAAAGCGCCCGCTGCTGACGTCCTTCGCCGCCAGATTGATCGCCACGTGCAAGCTGCGCTCCTTGACCAGCAACGGGCCGAGGTCACGCATCACATTGTCGATGACCTGATCGGTGATCGGCAGAATCAAACCGCTGTGCTCGGCCAGCGGAATAAACGCATCGGGGCACACCCGCGAGCCATCCGGATGCTGCCAGCGCACCAGTGCCTCGGCGCCAACGCAGGCGCCGTCGTCCAAGCGAATAATCGGTTGATAGTGAACAACGAACTCGCGATTGCGCACCGCCAGTTGCAGTTCCGCCAGCGGTGACAGACGTTGCCGGGTGCGGCGCACGATCAGCAACACCAGCACCCCGGCGAGCAAACCACCGATGGGCAATAGCAGTAACTCCCGGCGGATCAAGCCTTGCATCAGCTCATGGCGCGACAGCGCGGCGATGACGACCCAGTCGCCGCTGTGCACGAGGGTGTAGAGATAGCCGTCGGCAAGGCCCGAATGCGGGCCGGAATGCACGCGAGCAAGAAAGTGTTCCGCGCCCGGTCGCGAGGCACTGACCAATTGTCCGGCAGCAGTGCCGACCGTCAGGTGCAAATCCTCATCAAGCATCACCTGCAAAAACTGCTCGGGATCGACCAGCACGTTGAACGCCGCATACTGCAGCGCCATCATCGGCTTGGCCGCAACGATGCGCGACTGCACACCGAGCGACACACGCACGCCATCCGCGGTGGTGAAGTCTTCACGCCACGGCGCCGCATGCTGCCCGACCAGGCCCCATGACCCGCAGGCGTAAATCTCTTCTTCGACATAGCCGATAGACTTCACCGAGAGGGTGTTGATGGTCAGCAGACGCATCTCGTCGATGCTTTCCGGCGTGCACGGAGCGAGCCGGGAACCGGCGATGGATTTCAGCGCGCCGGCCGCTTCACTGAAGGTGCCATGGGCACGACTGGAGGCGACGGAAGCGAGGGTTTCCAGACGTTGTTGAGCCGCTGCCAGATTCAACATCCAGGCGACGTAACCCATCAAAATGACCGGAAGCAAGACACACGGAAGGCCCAGGAGAATGCTCCCCCAGACAATGCGTTTTTTGTTCATGGCGCCACCTTGGCCTCAAGGCCTGTGACGTGCGCACAGCACGGCTGTTTCCCAGCCCATTCAGAATACCGCCGGTGTGTGGGGCAAATATTGCTGTAGATCAACCGCCGGCTCGCCTTGCGCGAGCATTCCATACACCGCAAAACTTTGTGGGAGCTGGCTTGCCAGCGATGGCGTCGGCACGTCCAACATCCTCATAGCCAGACCTACCGCTTTCGCGGGCAAGCCATGCTCCCACAGGTATTGGGTGACGCCCGAAATCTTCAATCATCCAAGCAGACAGGTCTAAATTGCTCCCTGGATTAGCGCCTGGTACGGACCAATCGCGCACCCCACGGCCCGATCGCGCTGCCATTTCCATTCAAACCAAAACTGTCATATTCAGTATCACTTGCCTACCCATAGTGACCAGCCCAACGCTTAAACAATGAGGCTGCACTGTGTTTCAACGTCTTCTGTGTTCGCTGTCCGTACTGAGCCTGTCCATCGCCGCCGCCCATGCTGCCGAGTCCGTGCCGCTGGACACGCCGCGCCTGCAAGGCATCGACAACTTCCGTGATATCGCCGGCATCACCACCGCGTACACCACCGCCCACGACGGCACGATGCGCAGCGGCGTGTTCTACCGCTCTAACGCGCTGACACCAACGGCCAGCGATCTGGCGACCCTCAACAGCCTCGGCATCAAAGCCATCTACGACCTGCGCACCCCCAGCGAAATCGCCGCCACCCCGGACACAATGATCAGTGGCGCGACCTACCAGAACATCGACATCATCGGCAGCACTACCTCTGGCTCGAATATCACCAACATTTCCTTCAACAGCGCCGCCGACGCCATCGCCATGATGGAGCAAACCAACCGCGCCTTTGTCAGCGACGCCGGCATGCGCGGCCAGTTCGGCGTGCTGTTCAATGAACTGGCCAGTGTCGATGCCGCGCAACTGTTCCACTGCACCGCCGGCAAGGATCGCACCGGCTGGACCGCTGCCGTGTTGCAGAGCATTGCCGGTGTCGACGATGCGACCATCATGGCCAACTACCTGGCGACCAACGACTACACCGCCGCCCGCGTCGCCGCCACGCTCAAAGCGCTGCCGCCGAGCATGGCCGCCATTTACGAGCCGTTGCTCGGCGTCCAGGCCAGCTACTTGCAGGCAGGTCTCGACGAAGTCACCGCGCAATACGGCAGCATGGACAACTACCTCAAACAAGGCCTCGGCCTGTCGCAAGAAACCATTTACGTCCTGCGCGGCAAACTGGTCGAATACAACAGCCTGCCGGGTCAGGCCGGGCTGATCGGCAACGCCGCTGCCGGCGCCGAATTGCTCCGCGAGTTGCAAAACACCAGCCTGTCCGGCACCTACAGCGCCTACAACTACTATTTGCAATCGGCGATCGATGCCGGCACCCTCGGCGGTGTTGAATCCCAGGTCGGCGGCCAGGTGCACGCCGACGCCGCCAGCTACCTGCTGCGCCAAAACGCGATGATCGAACAAGCCGCCGCACCGTTCGCCAGCGGCACTGATCTCAAGATCGGCCAATATCGCCTCTGGACCACCGCGCTCGCCGGCTACCTCGGCACCGACGGCTCGTCCCACGCCGAGAGCAGCAACGAACACAGCCAAGGCCTGATGGTCGGCGTCACCCAACGCTTCAGCGAACAACTCAGCGCACGCGGCGGCTTCGGCTACAGCAAAGGCACGGTCGGCGGCGCCGGTGGCGAAGCTGACACCGACTTCACCTTCCTCAATGTCGGCGCCCGCTACGGCTTCACCAGCCTTGAACAAGGCCTGTTCCTAGACGCCAACGCCAGCGTCGGCTACGTCGACTACGACAGTAAACGCGACCTCGGCGGCGGCCTCGGCACCGCCAAGGGCGACACCTACGGTAACCTCACCGGCGCCACCGTTGCCCTCGGTTATCGCGCCCCGGTCAACGGCATGACCTTCGAACCAAGCCTCGGTTTCCGAGTCAGCCACCTCGACCTCAACGGCTTCCAAGAGAAGGGCAGCGAACTCTCACTCGACGTCGACGACAACACCGCCACCCGCCGCAGCGCCGTTGCCAATCTCAACGTCGCCTTTGCGCCGGTGGCGATGGGCGCATGGCAACTGGTGCCGGGCGTACAAGTGGGTTACGAACGCACACTGGGCGATAACCAGGTCGAGAGCCAAAGCCACCTGCTGGGCCTGGACATCGAACAACGCGCCGCCTTCGACAACCGCGACCAATTCAGCGGCGGCGTAAACGTCATGGCCAGCCTCGGCGCCCTCAGCCTGGGCGCAGAAGTCGGCGCCAATGGCGGCGGCGACAGCCACGGCTTCAACGGCGGCCTCAAAGCCAGCTACGCCTTCTAAACAGAAGCGGGGTCAAGGAAGACCCCACTCCAACCAACACCACAGGTTCTATGGGTTGCTATCAATCTAAATCACACCACAAACCCCTGTGGGAGC
>NZ_AKJR01000219.1:0-21688 GCF_000282235.1 Pseudomonas sp. GM24
CCTCATCGCTGGCAAGCCAGCTCCCACAAGTTTTTGTGGTGTGCAGAGATCCAATGTAGGAGCGAGCCTGCTCGCGAAAGCGTTCCTTCAGGCGCTGAAGAGTTGACTGGTCCACCTCATTCGCGAGCAGGCTCGCTCCCACATTGATCGAATAGTGAAGGTTGTTTTTGTATACAATCCGTCACCGCTATTGATCAAAATGGAGCCGCCCCCGTCATGACCGACCCCGCCAGCGCCGATTTCAGCCGCGTCGACCGCACCGCCCGTGCGGACAAACTGCCCTACGCCGCGTTGCTGGCGTTCGCCATGACCGGTTTCATTGCCATCCTCACCGAAACCCTGCCCGCCGGGCTGCTGCCGCAGATCGGTGCCGGGCTCAACGTCAGCGAGGTGCTCGCCGGGCAACTGGTGACGCTGTATGCACTGGGTTCGATTGTCGCGGCGATTCCGCTGACCGTCGCCACACGCGGCTGGCCGCGACGGCGGGTGCTGTTGATAACGGTCGGCGGGTTTCTGATATTCAACACTGTCACCACATTCTCCAGCCATTACGGCCTGACCCTGGCTTCGCGTTTTCTCGCCGGGATGGCGGCGGGGTTGTCGTGGGGGATCATGGCCGGTTATGCGCGTGGCATCGTGCCGGTGCATCAACAGGGACGGGCGCTGGCGATTGCCATGCTCGGTACGCCGGTGGCGTTGTCACTGGGCACGCCGGCGGGGACGTGGCTGGGCAATCTGATTGGCTGGCGCGCGTCGTTCGGGATCATGTCGGCGCTGGCCCTGGTGCTGGCCGCGTGGATTGTTATCGCGGTGCCGGATCGTCCGGGGCAGGCCAGTGACGAGCGTCTGCCGCTGCTCGAATCGCTGCGCCTGCCGGGCGTGCGGCCGGTGCTGTTCGTGGTGCTGACGTGGATGCTCGGGCACAACATTCTCTACACCTACATTGCGCCATTTCTGATGCAGGCCGGGCTGGCTGACCGGGTCGATCTGGTGCTGCTGGTGTTTGGCCTGTGTTCGCTGGTGGGGATCTGGATTATTGGCATGCTGGTTGATCGCTGGCTGCGCTGGCTGACGCTGATCAGCCTCGCGGTGTTTGCGCTGACGGCATTGGTTCTGGCATTGGCAGCGCCGTCGCCTCTGATCATTTATGCCTGCATGGCGGTGTGGGGCTTGTCGTTTGGTGGCTCGGCCACTTTGCTGCTGACCTCGGCGGCGGACTCGGCTGGTGATCACGTCGACGTGGTGCAAGCAATGCTCACCACCTCTTGGAACGTGGCGATCGCCGGGGGCGGGTTGTTTGGCGGGTTGTTGCTGGATCGGGCGGGGGCGATGTCGTTTCCGTGGGCGTTGCTGATTCTGTCGCTGATCGCGCTGGCCACGGTGTGGATCAACAAAAACCACAGCTTCAAACCTGGCCGAAGGGTGCACTGAATCTGCATCCACCACCTGACCCTGTAGGAGTGAGCCTGCTCGCGATAGCGGAGGGTCAGTCACTAAATCCGTCACAGATAGACCGCTATCGCGAGCAGGCTCACTCCTACAGTAAAGCGATGGTGAATTCGATATGGCATAACGATAGACCGCATCGATATATGTGGTTATAAGAAAAATCGCTATGCTGCGGGCCAGATTTTTCCTGTCGTTTTTCTGGACGGTTTAATGGAATTGGCAAATTTCGGCCTGGTGATTGCCGGGCTGGTAGTGGGGTTTATCGTCGGCATGACCGGTGTCGGCGGTGGTTCGTTGATGACGCCGATCCTGCTGTGGTTCGGCATCAACCCGGCAACGGCGGTGGGCACTGACCTGCTGTACGCCGCTATTACCAAATCCAGTGGCGTCCTCGTTCACCGCAAGAACAAGAACATCGACTGGGCCATCACCGGTTGGCTGACCCTCGGCAGCGTGCCGGCGGTAGCGATGACCTTGTGGTTCCTCAGCACCCTGCACACCGCGCCGGACGCGATGAACGCCATCATCAAACAGGCGCTGGGCTTCGTCCTGTTCGCCACGGCGCTGGCGATCTTCTTCAAGAAGCGCTTGCTCGAATTCGCCCACAAACGCGCCGGTGGCAACTACAACCCGAGCGGTTCGCGGTTGAACGTGATGACCGTGATCACTGGTCTGATCCTCGGCACCATGGTTGCCCTGACCTCGATCGGTGCGGGCGCCCTCGGCACCGTTGCGCTGTTTATCCTCTATCCGCTGCTGCCGACCCGCCGTCTGGTCGGCACTGAAATCGCTCACGCCGTGCCGCTGACCCTCGTTGCAGGCCTTGGCCACGCGAGCATGGGCAATATGGATTGGGGTGTGCTGGGCTTCTTGCTGGTCGGCTCGCTGCCAGGCATCTGGCTCGGCAGCCACCTGACCGGACGCATTTCCGATGAAGTGCTGCGCCCGTGCCTGGCGACGATGCTGGTGCTGATCGGTTACAAACTGGCGTTCTGATCCGGCCATGAGTGAAACCACTGTCCACTGCGAAGGCCGTCTCGCGATCACCGTCGAGCCGCGTGAGATGCGCATGAGCCATTGGCTGTACGCGCCGCGGGTGGTCGATCTGCAGCGCCAGCAAGTGCTGCTGGATCTGAGCGAGAGCCTGTGGGATTTGCTCGGTACCGCTGACGAGACGGGCAATGGCATCGAGTTGGTGTTGCGCAAATACCCGGGCGATCGGTCGTCGGTGAGGTTGAGTGTTGAACTCGACAGCGGTGAGCTCAAGCTCGGTGGACAACCTGTCGATCCTTCAGAATTGCTCTCCGTGCTCGATTCAGCGCTGGAGTGAGGCGGCACAGCTTGCGGCGCGCCGCCTCACCACGGGTTAACGCTCAATGACGTATTTCATCACCGTCACCGGCAAATCGTCGTAGACCAGCTCTTCAACCACTTCCCAACCCAGTCGCGCATACAGCGACTGCGACGTGTCGGTATACAGATACAACTCGGGCACGCCCAGCGCCGCCGCTTCTGCAACCACTCGATTGACCAGTTGCGAAGCAATCCCGCGACCGCGCTCCTCAGCCTTCACATAAACGCCTGCCAGCCACGGCGTCAGGTTCGGGCGCAGCTTCAGATCACTTTCGATCAGCAGCGCACCGCCCAGCAGTCGCGAACCCTCTAGCGCTACCACGACACTCGGCACGGCACGTTTGCCGCAGGACTCGCGCATGTGTTCGATACGGTCCTCGACGGTTTGTCCGGGACGAAACTCGCCCCACTCCTCGAAGTTGAGCGTGGCCAGTTCTTCGATCAATTCGGGGTGATCGCACAGGTAATCGATGTGCATGCGGGTGAACTCCATTTCATGGGCAGAACTGCCACCCTAATGCGGTCATAAAAGGTAATCAAATCCGCGTTGCGATCACCTCGGATATGTTGCGCAATGTCGCGCCTGTCCTAAGCTTCTGACTAGGCGGAAGATATTTGCCGGGTTGTCCCGGAACAATCGCCACGATGCGCAATCATTAGAGCGTGGATATCAAAAGGAGATGCGCATGCTCATCAGGTCATTGACCCTGACACTCTTGCTGGCGATTGCCGGCCCCTTGTTCGCCGCTGACAACGATTCGCCCATCGCCGGGGACATGGGCCGCGCCCGACCGCTGATCGTGATCGCACAAAGCACCGTCGACCCCGTGTGGGTAGCCCTGAAAAAGTCGCTGGAGGATCCCGCCAACAAAAAGGGCGTCACCGACCGCAACATTAAGGTCTACACCATCCTCAACATGTCCGGTCAACTCGACGGCAAGGACATGGGCCAGCAAGACACCATGGCGCTGCTGCGCTCGCTGAAACTGGGCGCTGGGGCCTATCCGAAAGTGTTCCTAATGGGCAAGGACGGCGAGACCAAACTCTCGGCTTCTGGGGATGAGGCGAAAGCGGTGGATTTGAAGAAGATCTTCGACACCATCGATGCCATGCCAATGGCTGAGAAGGAGGCGGCCGCTGCGGCTCAGGCGCCGGTTGCTGCTACGCCGGAACCAGCCAAAGGCGCGAAGAACGCCAAACCGACCAAGCCTGCGAAACCAGCCAAGCCGCCGGAAATGCCGGATGATTGATCGGTTGTTGTAGAGACGATTTCACGTCAAAGGGGCGAGAGGATTCAATCTTCTCGCCCCTTTTCTGTTTCTGCATGCTGCGACGCAAAGCCCTTCAACCTCGTCGGATTTTTCCTGCAAGTCGCGGCGGCGGTGGTGAACTGGTGGGCTTGGGTGAGGAGGGATAGTCTTCTTTGGCCGCTGCAAAACACAGTGGTCGGGTGTGGAAGTCCGGTGTTGGTCGTGAGCGCATGTGCGCCTGTGAACACATGTTGGCGGTTTTTATGCCAACATTGTTTGCTTATGGCAGCTATGCGCAGGAGCACTCTCGAGTGCACCGGGTCTCTCGACCTCCCCGGACTTCCACCCCTGCGCAAAGCTGCCACCCTCTCGTGGAAGTGAGTTTGGCAGTTTTTTCTCCCATGTTTAGAGGTCATTTACTTATGAAAAAACACACGCCAAACCCTCCCGAATCCCCCATGGATTCAGGATCCTTCGACGCCAACAACCCCCGATTACGCAACCCCCGTCACCCCGATCCCATCAGCCATCTCTTCACCATCGTCCCCGATATCGATACCCCGACGCTGCTCTGCCACGCTTGCGAAACCCTCGCCTCACTCAATGTCCTGACCACAGACCTTGCCGCTGAACTGCAAGGTTCAGCGCGCAGTCTCGCCCTGTCGATTCAGCAGTTGGCGGTGCTCGGCGAGTTGCTGGTCAACCGTGCGCTGGACAATCTCGATCCACCGGCGGCGACGCAACATTGAACAGGGAGGTTCAAACATGACGCGATACATTCCGCTGACCGGGATTGACTGCAAGATTCCCGCTCTGCTGATCGACCGCGAGGCGCCCGTGGATGTGCTGCATGGCACGGCGGCTTACCGTTTGCGTTGTGTGACGCAGTTGATGGAAACCCTGGCGCTGGGTGACGGCAAGGGACATGACGCCTTGCTGCTGCAGGATTTCGCCCGGGTGATGGCGATCCCGTTGCGGGACAGTTGCGACTTGATGGATGTCATCGGCTGGAAGTTGCAGGCGCAGCTTTAAAGACAAAAGATCGCAGCCTGCGGCAGCTCCTACATTGACCGAGTGAAAACCCGATCCTGTAGGAGCTGCCGCAGGCTGCGATCTTTTGATTTTCAGTCAGTGACAGCGCTGAGGATTTTGTGGGCGATCTTCACCCGCTCAGGAATCGGAAAGTTCTTGTTGGCCATGATCACGATGCCAACGTTCTTGCTCGGCACAAACGCTACATACGTGCCGAAGCCACCTGTCGAGCCGGTCTTGTTGATCAGCACGTCATCCGGTTGCGGTCGCGGCGGATTCAGCCACTGCACCTTGTGCGGTTCCATGGCCATTTCCGTCGAGTTGCCCGCCAGCAAACGCTCGAGGCTGAGCGGGTAGCGATACATTTCCCAACCCAGGCCTTGGGTCATGTCGCCGACGGTGTAGTAGCCGGTGTGGGTGTTGGCGATGGTTTTTTGCAGTACCGCTTCCAGCGTTTCAGGTTTCAGGTTGACCTGTACGTAACGCAGCATGTCCACCGCGCTGGTTTTCACGCCATAGGCTTGTGCATCCAGCGCACCGGGCGTGACGCGCACCGGTTTGCCGTTCTTGTCATAGCCCTGTGCATACAGCTCCATTTGCGCGGCAGGCACGCTGAGGTAGGTGTGCTGCAAACCGAGTTTCGGCAGCAGGGTTTGCGTCATTGCCTGATCAAACGGCTGGCCGAGGCTTTTCGCCGCCAGATAACCGAACAAACCCAAACTCGGGTTGGAGTACTGGCGATGGCTGCCTGCCGGATAAACCGGTTTCCACTGTTGGAAATAGCCGAGCATCTTGTCAGACGAATCCGCGTTGTCCGGGAATTGCAGCGGCAAACCACCGGCGCTGTAGGTGCCCAGTTGCAACACACTGATGTTGTCAAAAGCGCTGCCTTTCAGATCAGGCCAGAGCTGACTGGCCTTGGTCGACAGGTCGAGTTTGCCAGTCGCTTGGGCGTAACTGGCGAGGGTGGCGGTGAAGGTTTTGCTCACCGAGCCGATTTCAAACAGGGTGTTTTCGCTGACTTTTTGCCCGGTGTCTTTGCTGGCGTCGCCGTAGTTAAAGTAATGCGCCTTGCCGTTGATGGTCAGCGCTACGGTGAGGCCGGGAATGTTCTGCTGCTGCATCACGGGCGTTACCGCGTCGTTGACCAATGCTTGCAACTGCACAGCATCGGGCGCGGCGGCGAGGCAGGATGTGGCGCCGAATAACAGGCCGAAAGCGGCGCAGGAAATGACTTTGCTCGATTGAATGGATGACATGGGTGAACCACTCTCCATGAGTGTTGATGACGTTATCCCGCTACACTGCGGGCGATTTCTTCGTTGGGCGACCGATCAGCGCCGCCAATTTAGTTAGCGCGACGCCAATCGACAAACGATGAAAACTCGCACGAGCCATTAGAAAAATTTGGGACTGGGCATGATTCGACCGCAATTGCCGCTCAACGCACTGCGCGCCTTTGAAGCGTCCGCGCGGCATTTGAGCTTCACCCGCGCCGCCGTGGAGCTGTGCGTCACCCAAGCGGCTGTCAGCCATCAGGTCAAAAGCCTTGAGGCACAACTCAACGTTACCCTGTTCAAACGCCTGCCCCGTGGGCTGATGCTGACCAGCGAGGGCGAAACTTTGTTGCCGGTGCTGAGCACTTCGTTCGATCACATCGCGCAGATTCTCGAACGTCTCGCCGGAGGACAGTATCGTGAAATGTTGACCGTCGGCGCGGTGGGCACCTTCGCCGTAGGTTGGTTGTTGCCGAGGCTGGCGGACTTCCGGGCGAAACATCCGCTCATAGATTTGCGGCTGTCGACCAACAACAACCGCGTGGATGTCGCGGCGGAAGGGCTGGATTACGCGATCCGCTTTGGCGCCGGGGCGTGGCATGGCATCGAAGCGACGCGTTTGCTTGAGGCGCCGCTGTCGGTGTTGTGCGTGCCGGAGATCGCCCGGCAATTGCATTCGCCGGAGGATTTGTTGCAGCAAACACTGCTGCGTTCCTATCGCACCGATGAATGGCCGGAATGGTTTCAGGCTGCCGGGTTGGCGACGCAGGCAGCACCGCCGCAGAGCATCGTGTTTGATTCATCGCTGGCGATGATGGAGGTTGCGTTGCAGGGCCGCGGGGTGGCATTGGCGCCGCCGCTGATGTTCGCCCGGCAACTGGCGGCGGAGGCGATTTGTCAGCCGTTTGCGATTGAGATTACGACGGGGAGTTACTGGTTGACGCGGTTGCAGTCGCGGCCGGAAACGGCGGCGATGAGTGCGTTCAAAACCTGGCTGCTGCAAATCTCTACATGACTCACATCATCCCCTGTGGGAGCTGGCTTGCCAGCGATAGGGCCGGCACGGCCAACATCGATGTTGGCTGACCCACCGCTATCGCTGGCAAGCCAGCTCCCACAGGTTCATTTGTTGAACCAGCTACTCGGATTCAACCCCTATTCCCAGTAGAAGTGAGCCTGTGGGGATATCGGTTTGGGTTGATGATCAGCGCACCAGACACGGCCGCTTGTTATCGAACTTCCACCCCGGAATCAAAAACTGCATCGCGACGCTGTCATCCCGCGCGCCGAGGCCCATGCCTTTATAGAGTTCATGAGCCTTGGCCACTTGGTCCATGTCCAGTTCGACACCCAGCCCCGGTTTCTTCGGCACTTGCACCAGACCGTCGACGATTTGCAGCGGCGCCTTGGTCAGGCGCTGGCCGTCCTGCCAGATCCAGTGGGTGTCGATCGCGGTGATCTCGCCCGGCGCAGCAGCGGCGACATGGGTGAACATCGCCAGCGAAATGTCGAAGTGGTTGTTGGAATGCGAACCCCAGGTCAGGCCCCATTCATGGCACATCTGCGCCACGCGCACCGAACCCTGCATGGTCCAGAAGTGCGGGTCGGCCAGCGGGATGTCCACCGACTGCAACTGGATCGCATGACCCATCTCGCGCCAGTCAGTGGCGATCATGTTAGTGGCGGTTTTCAGCCCTGTAGCGCGGCGAAATTCGGCCATCACTTCACGGCCCGAATAACCGTTTTCCGCACCGCACGGGTCTTCGGCGTAGGCGAGCACATGATGCTGATCGCGGCACAAACGAATAGCTTCTTTGAGTGACCACGCACCGTTCGGATCAAGGGTGATGCGCGCCTCGGGAAAGCGTTCGGCCAGCGCTGTCACCGCTTCGATTTCGGCATCACCGCTGAGCACGCCGCCCTTGAGTTTGAAGTCCTTGAAACCGTACTTGGCATGGGCCGCTTCGGCGAGGCGCACCACGGCCTCGGCAGTCATGGCCTTCTCGTGACGCACGCGGAACCAGTCGTTGTCGGCGTCCGGTTCGCTGCGATAGGCGAGATCGGTTTCGCGCTGATCACCAACGTAGAACAGATAACCGAGCATCTTCACTTCATCGCGTTGCTGACCTTCGCCGAGCAGCGCCGCCACCGGTACATCGAGATGCTGACCGAGCAGATCAAGCAGCGCGGCTTCGAGGCCGGTGACCGCGTGAATGGTGATGCGCAGGTCAAAAGTCTGCAGGCCACGGCCGCCGGCATCGCGGTCGGCGAAGGTCTGGCGCACTTGATTGAGGATCTTCTGCCAGGTGCCAATCGGGCTGCCGACCACCAGGCTGCGCGCGTCCTCCAGGGTCTGGCGAATACGCTCGCCACCGGGCACTTCACCGACGCCGGTGTGGCCGGCGTTGTCCTTGAGGATGACGATGTTGCGGGTGAAAAACGGCCCGTGGGCGCCACTCAGATTGAGCAGCATGCCGTCATGGCCGGCTACCGGGATGACTTGCATGTCGGTGATGATCGGTGCTTTGGCGGTGTCGTGTGCGGTCATGTTCTTATCCTTTTAATACGCAATCTTAAAAATGGGCGTCAGGCGTGTTTCGGCGCGGTCTCGACCACGGCGATGTCGGCAGCAGGTTTCGGTGTGGTGCGGGCGAAGAAGACAATGATCGCGGCAATGATCGAGGTCGCGGCCAGGCCATAGAGGCCGCCCTGAATCGAGCCGGTGTGTTCTTCGAGCAGGCCGAACGTGGTCGGCGCGACGAAGCCGCCAAGGTTGCCCACCGAGTTGATCAACGCGATCACCGCTGCGGCGATGCGTGCATCCAGATAGGCCTGCGGAATCGGCCAGAACAGCGACGACGCGGATTTGAAGCCCAGTGCGGCAAAGCAGATCGCAACGAAGGCGAAGATCGGCCCGCCGGTGGTGGACATGAACATCCCCGCTGCGGCGATCAACAGGGCGGTGGCGACCCACGCCTGCTGGTGTTTCCACTTGGCCGAGAACGAAGCGAAGGCGTACATGCCGATGATCGACAACAACCACGGAATCGAGTTGAACAGGCCGACCTGGAAGTCGCTCATCTCGCCCATTTTCTTGATGATGCTCGGCAGCCAGAAGGTTGCCGCGTAGATGGTCAACTGAATGAAGAAGTAGATCAGGCAGAACAGGATGATCTGGCGATCCTTGAGCAGTTTGCCCATCGATGGCCGGATCGGCGTCGCGGCTTCGCGGGCTTTTTGTTCAGCGTCGATGGCGTTGACCAATGCGTCCTGTTCGGCGCGGCTCAGCCATTTCGCATCGTGAGGTTTGGCGTCGAGCCAGAACCAGACGAAGACGCACAGGCACACCGAGAACATCCCTTCAATGAAGTACATCCATTGCCAGCCGTGCATGCCCAGCCCGTTGATCTGCAGGAGCAGGCCGGACAACGGGCCGGAGATCAGCGAGGCCACGGCCGAGCCGCTGAGGAAGATCGCAATTGCCTTGCCGCGCTCGGCGCCGGGCAGCCAGCGGGTAAAGTAGTAGATCACCCCGGGAAAGAACCCGGCCTCGGCCACGCCGAGCAAAAAGCGCAATACGTAGAAGTGGGTTTCGTTCTGGATAAACGCCATGCCGGCGGCGACCAGGCCCCAGGTGAACATGATGCGGGTCAGCCAGATGCGTGCGCCGACTTTCTGCAAAAGCATGTTGGAGGGGACTTCAAACAGCGCGTAACCGATGAAGAACAACCCGGCGCCGAAGCCGTAAGCGGCGGCACCAATACCGAGGTCGTGTTCCATGTGGGTGCGGACGAAACCGATGTTCACCCGGTCAATGTAATTGACGATGAACATGATCACGAAGAGCGGCAGGACGTGGCGTTTCACTTTCGAGATGGCCGACGCGAGTGTCGAATCGACGCCCTCGTTCATCCCGGAGACGGAGGTTTTCACTTGGTTTTCTCCCACTGATTATTTTTATGCGGGGTAGAGCAGGTACTGCGTTGTTGCTAGACATCATACAACTGAGAATTTTTGTCCTACAAGTGGGGAAGGCCGATTAATTTTCTCTGGAAAGCCGGTTTTTTATGCTTTTTTACACGGATACTCAATGATTGCTGGGTGTTATGGCTTTTGAGAAGTGAAGGCTTCCTACGGTTGTGCGGCTCTGTTCGTCTGGGAAGTATCAAATCATTTCGATTAATTTGAGTGTTGTCATACAAGTTTGTCCGCTAAAATCAATCTTGTAAGCCCCGCGCGCGATGCTACGATCGGCAAGCCCCGATCACCGGAACCAACCATGCAAGAAGACCTCGACGCTCCCGCTCGCAAACGTGCGCACAACCTCGCCCATGATCTGGTGGAGAAACTCACCCAGAGCATCCTGCTCGGCCAGTTGTCACCCGGCGACAAGCTGCCCTCGGAGAACGCCATCGTTCAGGAACATGGCGTCAGCCGCACGGTGGTGCGCGAGGCGATTTCCAAATTGCAGGCTTCGGGGCTGGTCGAGACGCGCCACGGCATCGGCACGTTTGTCATCGAGCGCGCGGCGGAGCAGGGCTTGCGCCTTAACGTCGACACGGCGCTCGGCGTGCGCAGCATTCTTGAATTGCGTCTGGGCCTGGAAACACAAGCGGCGGCGCTCGCGGCGCAACGCCGTACCGAGCAGCAATTGCTGCAAATGCGTCAGGCGCTGGATGACTATCAACGGCTGCTCGACAACAACGACAGCTGCGTCGAGGCCGATCGGCGCTTTCATCTGCTGATCGCGGAGGCCACCGGCAACGTATGCTTCAGCGAGATCATGCAACACCTGGGCAGTGCGATGATTCCGCGTAACCGGCTCAATGCTGCTGAACGTGGCGCGGCGGATTTGAGCAAACTCGGGCAACTGGCCCATCTGGAGCATGAGGCGATTCTGAATGCGATCAAACGTCAGGATGCGGATGCCGCGCGGGCAGCCATGTGGTTGCACCTGACCAACAGCCGAGACCGTTTTTCCGCGCAAGGTTGAACGCCGTCGGTCTGTTCGATAGCACGCCGCCCACGGGCCTGATTCCAAGTTGTACGGCCCGGGTATTCCGGACCTCCTTGGTGAGGTGTGTCATGGCTAATGATTTGCTGTTTCAGGGTGGTGTGCTGCCAACCGATCCAACCCGGCCGGTGCCGGGTACCGATGAACCGACCCTGGCCGATCACGATTCACCGATGGGCATGCCCCCAGGGCGTGATCCGTTGAGCGATGCTGATCGGCCCGAAGACTGGAAGGATCCGGCGGCGGATGACGATGTACCGCCGGCGGATGAGCCGACGCCGTTGTCGGATGATCGGCGCTGATCGGCGATTGCCTTGATTAATGTGTTGTCTGGGCTGGCCTCATCGCTGGCAAGCCAGCTCCCACAGGTTATGCGGATGTACCTGAAAACTATGTTCACCATAGAACCCTGTGGGAGCTGGCTTGCCAGCGATGTCGGCATTTGCCTCAACAACAATCATTGATCAGATCGCTGCCCGAACACCCCCAACCCGCCGCTCCAGATTCAACGCCAACACACTGATCAACACCACCACCGACCCCACCAGCATCAGCAACGTCGGCCGCTCCGCCAACCCGACCGACGCAATCCCCATCGCCGTTGGCGGAATCAGATACAACGTCATCGTCGCCCGGCTAAAATCCACATGCTGGAGCACAAACCCCCACGCCAGATAGGCCAGCGCACTGGGAAACACGCCCAATGCCAACACCGCCCACTGCACCCGCAGCGGCGCATTCAGCAAGGCTTGACCCAGCCCGGGCAGATAAATCAGCAGCATCAACGTCCCCGACCACACCGCGTAACACGCCAGACTGAAGCCGTCGTAACGCCGCGCATGATGCTTTTGCAGGGCGAAGTAAACGCTCCATGAAACGGCCGCCAGCAGGATCAGCAGGGCATGCGCATCGATATCGCCCAGACCCTTATCGCCGCTGACCACAATCACCACACCGACAAAGCCGAGCAACACACAACCCCAGCGCCAGGCGCTGACCTGATCTTTGAACACGAATCGCGCCAGCAACGTGCTGAACAACGGGCTCGATTGCGCCAACACGCTGGAAGCGCCGGCACTGACACTTTGCTGGCCGATGTTCAGTGCGACGTGATGCAGGCTGACGGCGAAAAAACCCAGGGCGAACAACAGCGGCACATCGCGCCAGTGCGGCAGGCGCATGCCTTTGAAAACGGCGATCAACGCCATGAACAACGACGCCAACAGAAAGCGCAGCAATGCCAGATGCCCGGGGTCGTAGGCTTGCAGACCGATGTGAATGCCGGTCGGCGAATACGCCCAGCAGCCAACGACAAAGGCCATCGCCAAGAGGATTTTCCACGGGGAAGGGTGCGGCATGATCGGGCGCTCGGTGGTGTCGATGCGCCGAGTATCCGGGCCGCCAATCATTCGCCACAACTGACTTATACTGCGTCAAATGTTCACTCAGAGTGATGAATATGGAGCTGGCGCAAATCCGTATGTTCAAGACCGTGGCCGAGGTCGGCAGCATCGCGCGGGCGGCGGAAAAGCTGTTTTGCGTGCCCTCGAACATCACCGCGCGGATCAAGGCACTCGAGGCCGAGTTGGGCGTTGCGTTGTTTCTGCGTGAGGGGCGCGGGTTGCGCATCAGCCCGGCGGGGCAGACGTTTCTCGCCTATGCGGAAAAGATTCTGGCGCTGACCGTTGAAGCGAAACGTGCAGTGGACCCCTCGGCCGAGCCGTCCGGACCGCTGCGCATCGGTGCGATCGAGTCCTCGGCGACCGGGCGCTTGCCGCGCTTGTTGGCGAAGTTTCACCAGCGCTATCCGCAGGTGGCGCTGGAACTCACCACCGGCACGTGGGGGCAGTTGCTCGATGATACCGTCAGCCACCGCCTCGATGGCGCGATTGTCGCGGTGGATGTCGAACGTTCGCAGCTCAGGCGCACGCCGATGTATCGCGAAGAATTGCTGTTGATCGCGTCGACCTCGTTCGGGCCAGTGCGCGGCATCGAAGACCTGCAGGACAAAACCGTGTTCATGTGGCCGCAGGGTTGTCCGTATCGAGCGGCGCTGGAGCATTGGTTGTTGCGTCAGGGGCTGTCGCTGCCGATCGTCAGTCTCGCCAGTTATGGCGCGATTGTCGGTTGTGTAAGTGCCGGGGCGGGGGTGGCGCTGGTGCCCAAGGGCGTGTTTGAGCAGTACGCGAAAGGGGCTGGGTGTGTGGGGTATGAGTTTGCTGAGCTGACGGCCGTCGACAACCTGTTTTACTGGCATGAAAACGCCGGGGTGCATCCGGCGCGGGAGGCGTTTGTGGCGATGTTGCGGGAGGAGTTTAGTGTGTAGGAAGCGCCGACCCTCACCCCAGCCCTCTCCCAAAGGGAGAGGGGGCCGACCGAGTTGTCATGCGCTATACGCCGACCTGAAACACCGTGTTGAATATAGATTCAACCGAGTCCAGTGTGCTTGATCAGAAAAGTCGATTATGGATTCGGCGCAGCACGTTCAGGTCGATGAACCTCTCCAACATCCCCCAATCAGTCCCCTCTCCCTCTGGGAGAGGGCTAGGGTGAGGGGCCTTTTCAGGCAACACCGATATCCCGCATCAACAACCCAAACCGCAAATCCACCGCCTCCGGAATCGGCACAAAAACCGTGTGCCCATCCCCCGGCGCCACCTCGATCGCCTCACCCTTAACACTCTGCAACTCACGCAGATCAAAATGAAAATTGCCCGCGGGCGTCATCAATTCCAGATGATCACCAAGACCAAAACGGTTCTTCACCTTGACCTCGGCCAGCCCCTCACGCCGCTCCCCAGTCAGCTCACCCACAAACTGCTGACGCTCCGATACCGAGCTGCCATTTTGATAATTCTGGTACTCGTCATGCACATGCCGACGCAGAAAACCCTCGGTGTAGCCACGCTGCGCCAGCGACTCCAAGTCCGTCATCAGGCTGCGATCAAACTCACGCCCGGCCACCGCATCATCAATCGCCCGGCGATACACCTGCGTGGTGCGTGCGCAATAGAAGTGCGATTTGGTCCGGCCTTCAATCTTCAAAGAATGCACGCCCATGCGCGTCAGGCGCTCGACGTGCTGCACCGCGCGCAGGTCCTTGGCGTTCATGATGTAGGTACCGTGCTCGTCTTCGAATGCCGGCATCAATTCATCGGGGCGGTTGGCTTCCTGAAGCAGGAACACCTGATCGGTAGGAGCGCCGAGGCCCAGGTTCGGCTCGGGCTGGAAGGTCTGGACGATGTCGCCGAGTTGATTCTCCGTGGCCGCTTGCGCCGAGTATTTCCAGCGACAGGCGTTGGTGCAGGTGCCCTGATTGGCATCGCGTTTGTTCAGGTAACCCGACAGCAGGCAGCGCCCGGAGTAGGCCATGCACAGTGCGCCATGAACGAACACTTCCAGTTCCATGCCCGGCACTTGTTCGCGAATTTCGCCGATTTCTTCCAGCGACAATTCCCGCGACAGGATGATCCGGCTCAAACCCTGTTGTTGCCAAAACTCGACGCTCGCCCAGTTCACCGTATTGGCCTGCACCGAGAGGTGGATCGGCATCTGCGGGAAATGCCGGCGCACCAGCATGATCAGGCCCGGGTCAGACATGATCAGCGCATCCGGCGCCATCTCGATCACCGGCGCCAGATCCTTGAGGAAGGTCTTCAACTTGGCGTTGTGCGGCGCGATGTTGACGACGACATAGAAGCGCTTGCCCTGCGCCTGGGCTTCGCGAATGCCCAGTGCCAGATTGGCGTGATCGAATTCATTGTTGCGCACCCGCAGGCTGTATCGCGGTTGGCCGGCGTAGACCGCATCGGCACCATAGGCGAAGGCGTAGCGCATGTTTTTCAGGGTGCCGGCGGGGGCGAGCAGTTCGGGGGTGGCGAGGGTCGGCGTCATGGCGGTGTCGGTCGTAAAAGCGCGGCAGGGTAGAACGGGTACCAATCGCGAGCATTGATCTGGATCTAGGTTTTGGCAGTTTCTGTTTGTGCAGAAACAGCACAAATCATGTGCCGGTTTCACTGTGTTCGACGGTCTGGCGGCTGCTTAAGCTTTGTTCATCACTTAACTGAACAGAGGCACTCGCCATGCAACGTTTTACCCGTCGTTTCCTCAGCGCCTGTGCATTTTCCGGTGTGTTGGCCAGCACCGGTGCACTGGCAGACAACCATCCGACCATTCGCGCAATGTCCGGGGTCACACCGGTCAGCCAGTTACCGGCCGGCAAGTCCGCCTTGTTGGTGATCGATTTTCAAAACGAATACTTCACCGGCAGGATGCCGATTCCGGACGGTGCCGCTGCGTTGGCGAAAACCCGTGAGTTGATCACGTTTGCCGACAGCCACAAGATCCCCGTGTACCACGTTCAACATATCGCCCCGGCAGGCTCGGCGGTGTTTGCCATCGATGGCGAAACCGTGAAATTTCACCCGGACATGCAGCCACGCGCGAAGGATGCGGTGCTGCAAAAGACCACGGTCAGCGTGTTCGGCAGCACCGATCTGAACGAACGGCTGAAGCAATCCGGCATCAACACGGTCATCGTCGCGGGCCTGATGACCCACGCTTGCGTCGTCGGTGCCGCGCGGGACGCGGCGCCACTCGGTTACAGCGTGATCGTCGCCTCCGACGCCTCGGCGACCCGTGCGATCACCCGCGTCAATGGCACATCCATCGACAAGGATGCCTTGCACAAAGCCGCACTGGCGGAAGTCGAGGACACCTTCGGCGATGTGCTGAGCACGGCTGAAATCGTCAAGTTGCCGGTTCGTTAATCGGCTTGCGCTGATCCGCAACTATGCTCCATGAATAAAGATGGCACTCGTGCAGGCCCCGGTTGACTAAGCATCGGGGCGTGCATGACGCCTGACTGACATGGATCGGACATGAACGAAAAAAGCCTTCAATTCAAATCCCTCACCGTGCTGCTGTTGCTGGTCACGGTGGCGTTTATCTGGATCCTCCTGCCGTTCTACGGCGCGGTGTTCTGGGCGGTGATTCTCGGCATTGTGTTTGCGCCGATGCAGCGCCGGCTGCAGGCGAAATTCGGCTGGCAGCGCAACCTGACGTCCCTGTGTACCTTGGCGGTCTGCCTGGTGATCGCGATTCTGCCGGTGATCATCCTCAGTGTGCTGCTGGTGCAGGAAGGCGCAGCGGTCTACAAGAGCATCGAAAGCGGCGAGCTGGACATTGCCGCGTATCTGGCGCAATTCAAGCACAGTCTGCCGCCGTACTTTCAGCACTTGCTCGACCGCTTCGGCATGGGCGAACTCAATGGCCTGCGCGAGAAAATCGTCAAATCGGCGATGCAGGGCAGCCAGGTGCTGGCCACTCAAGCGTTCAGTTTTGGCCAAGGTACGTTCGAGTTCGTGGTGAGTTTCTTCATCATGCTGTATCTGCTGTTTTTCTTTCTGCGTGACGGCGCCGAACTGGCGCGCAAGGTGCGCACTGCCGTGCCACTGGAGGAAGGCCACAAGCGGCGCTTGCAGTTGAAGTTCAACCGCGTGGTACGCGCGACGGTGAAGGGCAATCTCGTAGTCGCGGTGACTCAGGGCGCGCTGGGCGGAGCGATTTTCTGGTTTCTCGACATCCCCAGCGCCTTGCTGTGGGCGGTCTTGATGGGGTTTTTGTCGTTGCTGCCAGCAGTGGGCGCGGGGATTGTCTGGGCGCCGGTCGCGGTGTATTTCCTGCTCAGCGGGATGATCTGGCAGGGCGTGGTGCTGGGCTTGTTTGGGGTGTTTGTGATCGGGTTGGTGGACAACGTGATGCGACCGATTCTGGTGGGCAAGGACACCAAAATGCCCGATTACATGATTCTGATCTCGACTCTGGGTGGCCTTGCGGTATTCGGCCTGAATGGTTTTGTGATCGGCCCGCTGATCGCGGCGTTGTTCATGTCGAGCTGGGCGCTGTTCGCCGAAACCAAGCCCAAGGTGCAACTGCCTTAAGCGTGAAACGGCTCGCTGACGATCTTCTGCGACAGTGCCTGCGCAGCGGGCAGCGAAGTGAGCGGGCCGCTGATCGCCTCACCGTCGCGCATCAGATACCAGCAGGCAAGCAGGCCCGAGGCTCTGAGCGAGGCGGGAACGGCGCTGCCGATAACGGACATGATTTGAACCTGAGCCATGACGGGTACCTCCATCTATCAATGGAGCTACCTTAATGAGTCGCCGCTTCTACGGACAATCAACGCTTTCGATAGTGGTCATTGATGCCGTTGAGGGCGGGCTCAGTCGACCACTTGATCGAGCATGTGCATGACTTCGCGTTCGTTGAGCAAACCTTTGTGCACGAGGTTTTCCGCCAGCAGCGAAAGGAACTTGGCGCAGCGATGGCCTTCCAGGTGCTTGAGTTCTGTCAGCGCGCCGTACACCTTGCTTGAGGTGCACAGGCCGACGATGCGGTGCGGGTTTTGTGTTGGCATACAGTCGTCCTTGTTGTTATCAACTTGTTGTTTACGGACGGATTCAGATTGCGGTTCCGTCATGACAAACGAGTGACCGTTTTGCGTAAATGTACATAACGGTCACTCAATCATGCCGACTTTAGCCGGTGAAACTGTCCTCACAGCGACCTTGGCGAGATTTTTTCAGACGCTGGCCGACCAACGGTCATAAAAAAGCCCCGCTATAAAAGCGGGGCTCAGTGTTGCGATTACCAGCGTGGGCCACCGTAGTAGCCATGTGGCCGGCCGTAATAACCGCGAGGCGGGCCGTAGTAGACGGGGGCCTGTTGGATGTACACCGGTTGTTGCACATACACCGGTGCCGGCTGGTAGTAGACCGGTGGTGGCGGCTGCTGCACGTAGACCGGTTGTGGCTGAACATAAACCGGCTGTTGTTGCACGTATACCGGCCGATCCTGGTTGATCAGTGCCGAGCCGATGATGGCCGAGCCGACGATCGCGCCAAACACCGCAGGGCCTTGCCAGCCGTGGCCACCACCGGCTTCTGCCTGACCTGTGACAGCGAGTGCGCCAATCAGCAAGGCCAGAATGGGGAGTTTACGAATCATGATAAGTCCTCGGTTCTTCGACCCGGCGGCAGGGCCTGCACCAGGCCCACAGTTGTCGCGGGGATACTTCTAAGACAGCGAAATTCTGAAAATCAGCACAGCCGCTGGGTAAATTTTGTGTAAGGTCTGTACCGGCTTCTTTACCGGGCCAGGCAAGGGCCAAAAGATACCTTTAAAACAGGCCTCAATGATCGTTCAGAACCCGATGGGCTGGCTAATCCCGTCTATCCGAAAGTGCGTTTGAAGGAGAAGTTTCATGCAGATGAACCCGAACAAAGACACTCAGCTGTGCATGTCCCTGTCAGGGCGCCCAGGCAATTTCGGTCTGCGTTTTCATAACCATTTGTATGAGCAGTTGGGCCTGAATTTCTATTACAAGGCGTTCAGCAGCCAGGATCTGACGGGTGCCGTGGGCGGCATTCGTGCCTTGGGCATTCGCGGTTGCGGCGTGTCGATGCCGTTCAAGGAAGCGTGCATTGCGCTGGTCGATGAGTTGGATGCGTCGGCGGCAGCGATCCAGTCGATCAACACCATCGTCAATACCGACGGCCATCTGAAGGCTTACAACACCGATTACATTGCTGTCGCGCAGTTGCTGGAAACCCACGCGGTACCCAAGGATTCGACCTTCGCCCTGCGAGGCAGCGGCGGCATGGCCAAAGCGGTGGCCAGCGCCTTGCGTGATGGCGGTTATAAAAACGGTTTGATCGTCGCCCGCAATGAGCGTGCCGGGCGTGCCTTGGCGGATTCGCTGGGTTATCGCTGGCAGGCGGAACTGGGCGAGGAGCGTCCGCAGATGCTGATCAATGTGACGCCGGTGGGTATGGACGGCGGGCCGGAGGCGGGGCAACTGGCGTTTGAGCCTGAGGCGATCAAGGCTGCGGATACGGTGTTTGATGTGGTGGCGATTCCGTCGGAGACACCGTTGATCGTACGTGGTCGGGCTGAGGGCAAGCGGGTAATTACCGGGCTTGAGGTGATTGCGATTCAGGCGCTGGAGCAGTTTGTGCTGTACACCGGCGTGCGCCCGACTGAAGAGCAATTTGCGGCGGCGGTGGCGTTTGCCCGGAGCTGATTCTCATAATTATGCAGTGAGTTAATTGGCCTCATCGCTGGCAAGCCAGCTCCCACAAGGTATGGGAGCTGCTCACAGATTTGTGTTCCAACCCGAAACCTGTGGGAGCTGGCTTGCCAGCGATGAATTCACCTCGGTTTATCCTGCTGCCTATACTGCCTCCCCAGCAAGCCCAGACTTGCCCACCACAAAAACCGTGACCGAGGCTCCCATGCATCCGCCCATCCTCAACCTGCATCAGGTCGAACTCGAACCCCTGCCCGAAGCCCTGGCCCCGGAAGGCGAAACCGCCGGCCGCTATCAGCAGCGCATGGCGCGGATTGGCCAGCAACTGGGTTCGCAGAAACTCGGTTATCGCCTGTACGCCTTGCCTCCGGGCATGCGCGGCAGTCCGTTTCACAGTCATCGGGTCAACGAAGAGATGTTCTACGTGGTGGCCGGGGAGGGCGAGGTGCGTCTTGGTACCGAGCGTTTTCCGATCCGCGAAGGCGATGTGATCGCTTGCCCGCCGGGCGGCCCGGAGAAGGCGCATCAGATCATCAATACCAGTCAGGCTGAACTGCGTTATCTGGCGGTGAGTACCCAGCAACAGCCGGAAATCTGCGAGTACCCGGATTCGAACAAGTATGCGGTGATGGATAACTTCAACGTCGATGCCGAGGGCAATGCCTCAGGTTTTGTGGCTGTGGCACGGCAGGCGGACGGTGTGGATTACTGGGATGGCGAGTAATGCGCAGATCCCTGTAGGAGTGAGCCTGCTCGCGATAGCGGTGTGTCATTAACGGTAATTTGACTGACACACCGCTATCGCGGGCAGGCTCACTCCTGCATTGGTTTTGTTTGGCTATTCGAGGCGGGCCAGACGCTCTTCCAGCGCGGCAATCCGCGCTTCCAGCTCTTCAATACGCTCAACCGAAACGCCACTGCTGGTACCGCGATCCGACGGGTTCTGCCGTGCCGCCATGATCGCCTCGCTATCCGCCGGATCACCCAGAGCATGGGTGTAGCGATCTTCGCGCTGCCCGGCCTGACGTGGAATCAGTACCGCCAGCCCCCGCGCAATCAAACGCTCAAGTTGATGCACCACCTGCTCGGTGTCTTCAAATTCATGCATGCGCCCACTGCGGGTCAGCAGTTCATTGACGGTTTGCGGGCCGCGCAGAAACATCAAACCGCTCAGAATCACTTGCGCCGGCACCAGCTCCAGCGCCTTGTCGACCTTGTGCTCCCAGCGGTCGGCACGACTGCCCATTACCAGTTTGGCGAAACCACGACCTTCCAGTGCGCGCAGGCTCTGGCCGACCTGGCCCGGAGTCAGGTTCATCACCGGTTCGCGGCTGGTTTTCTGATTACACGCCGTGACCAGTGCATTCAGGGTCAGCGGATAGGTTTCCGGACTGGTGGCCTGTTTCTCGATCAACGAGCCGAGGATGCGAATTTCCGTGGCATTGAGCCGTGGCTCGTCGAAGGTGGATTCTGGTTCTGTGGTCATCGCGCGTTCCCTCTGCAGTCGAAGGCGCCTAGCCTAATCCTTGCCAAACAAAAGGCAAGCCGTGTGGTCATCAAGCATGGCTATAATCGCCTCCTTGTTCCACCCAGCCACCACACGAGACTGCCATGACCATTTCCCTGTACGCCGCATCTGTCCCGGTTTTTCAACAAATGCTCAACGCTTTGAGCGATGTGCTGAAAAAGGCTGAAGCCCACGCCACCGAGAAAAACATCGACCCGAACGCGTTCCTGCAGGCCCGTCTGTTCCCGGATATGTTCCCGTTGACCCGCCAGGTACAGATCGCCGTGGACTTCGCCAAAGGCGTTTCCTCGCGTCTGGCTGAAGTCGAAGTGCCGAAGTACGACGATACCGAAACCACCTTCGCCGAGCTGCAAGCTCTGATTGCCAAGGTGCTGGCCTACATCGGCGAGATCAAGCCAGAGCAGATTGATGGCAAGGAAGGCATTGAAATCGTCACCCGTCCGGGCACGCCGAAAGAAAAGCGCTTCAGCGGTCAGGCTTATCTGCTGACTTACGGTCTGCCGCAATTCTTCTTCCACGTCACCACCACTTATGCGCTGCTGCGTCATAACGGCGTTGAAGTGGGCAAGCGTGATTACATGGGCGCGTTCTAAAAAGTCAAAAGCCCCTCATCGGAACGCCGCCCGCCTAGCCCTCTCCCAGAGGGAGAGGGGACTGACGGTGTTGTTTGTTCGAGTTACACCGACCTGAACTATC
>NZ_AKJR01000220.1:0-28739 GCF_000282235.1 Pseudomonas sp. GM24
TGGCTTGCCAGCGATTGGGCCAGAACAGGCACTGAAGGTCTCAGCCCTGCCAGGCCGATGGATTCACCAGATTCGCCGGCTTCTCTCCCTTCAACGCCGCCAACAGATTCTCCACCGCACAGCGCGCCATCGCTTCGCGCGTCTCATGCGTCGCCGAGCCCATGTGCGGCGTCGCCACCACATTATTGAGTTGCAACAACGGCGAATCGTGATTCAGCGGCTCACGCTCGAACACATCCAGCCCTGCGGCACGAATCTGTTGATGACGCAGCGACTCGATCATCGCCGCCTCATCGACCACCTTGCCCCGCGAGATATTGATGAAGATGCTTTCCGGGCGCATCAGCGCGAACTGCTCGGCGCCGATCAAACCTTCGGTCTGCGCCGTCAGCGGCAAGGTCAGGCAAATGAAGTCGGCCTGCTTGAGCAGATCTTCCAGGCTGCGGTATTGCGCATCAAATCGCGCCTCGACCGCCGGTTTGCGCGACTGGCTGTGATAGATCACCGGCATGCCGAACCCGAAATGCCCACGCTGGGCCAACGCCTCGCCGATGCGGCCCATGCCGATAATCCCCAGCGTCTTGCCATGTACATCGGTGCCGAAATGCGCCGGGCCGATGTTGCGGCTCCATTGGCCGCTGCGCACCATGTTCGCCAGTTCCACCACACGCCGGGCAGCCGCGAGGATCAGCGCGAAACCGGTGTCGGCGGTGGTTTCGGTAAGCACGTCCGGGGTGTTGCTCAGGAGGATCTGGCGTTGGTTCAGGTAATCGATGTCGTAGTTGTCGACGCCCACCGAGACGCTGGCGATGGCTTGCAACTGCGGCGCCAGATCCAATAACGCCGCATCAAGTTTCAGGCTGGCGCCGAGCAAACCGTGGGCACGGGGCAGGGCGTCGCGCAGTTGCATGAGACCGTCGGCGTCGAGGCTGTCGATCAGCGTCACTTCGCACTGCTCTTGCAGACGCGCCATCAGCGCGGGCGAAAGTTTCTTGTACAACACGACCTGTTTTTTCATGGCAAAAGTCTCTTCAGGAATGCGCTGGCACGGCACGCGTGGCAACGGCTTTGGCAACGACGCGATCACTGGCGCCGGGCTTGAGAAAAATAGTCAGCACCACCGACAGCAGCAGCGCGCCGCTCATCAGCAGGTACGAAGCGCCGGGCGAACCGGTGGAGCTGTTCAAGTAACCGACCAGATACGAGCCGCCGAACGAACCGAGCGCGCCCATGCTGTTGATCAGCGCCATCGCGCCACCGGCAACGTTGGCCGGGAGAATCTCCGGGACGATGGCAAAGAACGGCCCGTAAGGTGCGTACATGCAGGCGCCGGCAATCACCAGCAGCGTGTACGACCACCAGAAATGTTCAGCGCCCAGTGCGTAAGAACCGTAAAACGCAATGGACGCGATCAGCAGCGGCGGCCAGACAAAACGTTTGCGCTTCTGCAACTTGTCCGAACCCCACGACACCAAAAGCATGCCGATCACCGCCGCCAGGTACGGCAGCGCCGACAACCAGCCGGCCTCGATCATGTCCATTTGCGCGCCAGCCTTGAGGATCGACGGCAGCCACAGTACAAAGCCGTAAACGCCGATGCTCCAGCAGAAAAACTGCAGCGCGAGAATGATCACCTTCGGCGAACGGAACGCCTCGGCGTAGTTCTTCACCGCTTTGATGCCGACCTGTTCGGCAGCGAGTGCGCTTTCCAGATCCTGCTTTTCCTGATCATTGAGCCACTTCGCCTGAGCCGGACGATCATCGGCCAGACGCCACCAGATAAACGCCCAGAGCACCGCCGGCAGGCCTTCGATGATGAACATCCAGCGCCAACTGAAATGCTGCACCAGATAACCCGAAACCACTGACATCCACAGCATGGTCACCGGGTTGCCGAGGATTAGAAAAGTGTTGGCCCGCGAGCGTTCGGCACGGGTGAACCAATGGCACAGATACACCAGCATTGCCGGCATGACAGCGGCTTCGACGACACCGAGCATGAAGCGGATGACGATCAGCCAATAGGCATTGGAGACCACGCCGGTCAACGTGGCGAGACCGCCCCAGAGAATCAGGCTGACGAAAATCAGTTTCTTCACGCTGTGCTTTTGCGCGTAGATCGCACCCGGCACCTGAAAGAAAAAGTAACCGAGGAAGAACAGCGCGCCGAGCAGTGATGACAGGCCTGGGGTAATCATCAGGTCTTCGGCCATGCCCGAGGCGGCGGCAAAACCGTAGTTGGCGCGATCGAGATACGCCAGGCTGTAGGTGATGAACACGATCGGCATGATGTACCACCAGCGGCGGGTGGCGAGGGTTGCGGTTTTCATGGGTCTTGCTCCTGAGCTTGTTGTTTTTGTCGCAGCAGGTTCAATAAATCGGTTGCCTGTCAGGGCCTCATCGCTGGCAAGCCAGCTCCCACAGGGATCTCGGGTATGTCAAAGATTGCATTTCCACCACCAACCCTTGTGGGAGCTGGCTTGCCAGCGATGGCGGCCTCAAATTCGCTGAAGAGTTCAGCCCGGGTCGGAAGGCCCTCCATATCCCCGCGACTCTGCACCGCCCGACTGCCAATCCAGTTCGCGCGCTGCACCGCCTCGGCAAAACCCTGATGCTCCAGCAGGGCGCTGATCATCCCCACCGCAAAGCCGTCACCGGCACCGACCGTGTCGACGACATTGGTGACCGGCACACCCGCGACAAAACCCTGATCCAGATGCGTTCGGTAATACGCACCCTGCGGGCCAAGTTTGATCGCCACCGCTTCGGCACCTTGATCGAGATAAAACGCAGCAATGTCCGCCGGGTCTTCGAAACCGGTCAGCAAACGGCCTTCACTCAAACCCGGCAGCACCCAATGGGCGAGGGCGGCGAGGCGGTTGATCTCGGTGATCATTTCGCGCTCGCTGGCCCACAGGCTCGGGCGCAGATTGGGGTCGAACGACACGCTGCGCCCGGCATTGCGCATGCGTGTCATCAGTTCAAAGGACATCTCCCGCGTCGAGGCTGAGAGCGCCGGTGGGATGCCCGTGGCATGCAGATGACGAGCGCTCAGCAGATTGGTCGTAATCGACTGCGGCGACAAATGACTGGCCGCCGAACCGCGCCGGAAATACTCGACCTGCGGATCGCTGCCATCGTCATTGCGGGACTTGAACTGGAAACCGGTCGGGTGTTGTTTATCGACATCGACATGGCTGCAATCCAGGCCTTCCTTGATCAAGGTCTGCACCACAAAGCGCCCGAGCGAATCGTTACCGACGCGGCTCAGCCATGCGACGTTGAAACCCAGACGCGAAAGCCCGATGGCGACATTGCTGTCAGCCCCGGCGATGCGCTTGTGGAAGTGCTCGACGGCGGCCAGATCACCGGTCTGCTCAGCGACCAGCATCGCCATGGTTTCACCGAACGAGAGAATATCGATCTCAGACATGAGCAGGCTCCAGGCGGGATTGGCCGAGGCGGGCGAGGGCGGCGACGTGCTCGCTGGTCAGTTGCACCAGATCTTCGCCCTGCAATGGGTATTCGGCGGCGCGCATAACGCCTTGGGCCATGTGCCGCAACAGTTGTTCCCACAGGTGTAAGTCGCTGATGGCGGGAGGCACCGCGACCAGTTTGCCGTCAGCGCGACGGGCCACGGCTTTGCAATGCACATAACCGACATATCGGCCGAGCAGGCGGGCGGCGCTGGCGGCGGACTGGTCTTGCCACTGCCAGTTGCCGATGTCGAAAGTCATTTTGATTGGCAGGTTGTGCTGCTCGACGGCAGCGAAGAAACGCTGAAATGGCTCGATGCGCCCGCCGTGTAAAGTCTGGTCGTTTTCCACCAGCAACTGCACTGGGCTGCGTTTCAAACGCTCGGCCAAAGTTTGCAGATCGTTGGTGTCGGTGAAGTAGCCGAGAGAAACCTTGAGCCACTTTGAGCCGAATGCTTCGGCCTGTTGCAGCGCGGTGATCAACTCGGGATTAGGCTGCGCCTGCCCGGCGAGCCACAGTTCGGTGGGGGAGGAATAGATGCTTTGCAGGCCCTGTGCCTCGGAAGCCTGAGCCAGTTGCGCAGGGTCTTCACGCGTCAGCAGCTCTTCGCGCCACTCGATGCGATTGGCCCCGGCCGCAGCCAGAACAGCGATGAAAGCATCCTGCCCGCGCTGGCGCACAAGCTCGGCGCCGTAGCTGGACAGACTGATGGAAACGGCGGGTTTATTCATTGTTATTGACCTCTGAAACCGGTTTCATTTTTGTTCAAAAAAATATCAGGTGTTTCTGTGTTGTCCTTTTGGGTCTCATCGCTGGCAAGCCAGCTCCCACAGTGTTCGGGTCGTACACAAGGCTTGGTACACCTCTAAACCTGTGGGAGCTGGCTTGCCAGCGATAGCGTCAGCTCAGACACCGCCAACCTCACGGGTTGACCCACGCTCCACCAGCACCGGCGCAAAATCCACCACCCGCGCCACCTCATCATCCCCACGCAAGCGCTTGAGCAGACACTCAAACGCCCGCGCACCAATCTCTGCCGTCGGCTGAGCCAGCGCGGTAATCCCGCTGCCCACCAACGGATACCAATCCAGATCATCCAGGGCAATCAGCCCGACATCCTCGAACAATCGGCAACCCATTTGGCGTAACGCAGTCGTCGCAGCCAGCGCCGCTACGCCATTGGCGCAAAACAGCGCTTTCGGACCATTACCGGGTGTGTTTAAAAAGGTTTGAAGTTGCGCGTTCAGAGCGTCGCCGGTTTCCAGCACCGCCCCGGTCAGGGCCGACCGTTGGGCAATCTGCGCCTGAAAACTGCTGACCCGTTCGATTCGCGAACTGGTGCCGTCAAAGGGTTCAGTCACCAGCACCAGATCCCGATAACCACGTTGCTGCAGATGCGTAAGCGCCATTTCCACAGCTTGCGGGTTGTTCAGTCCGACCATGTCGCTGTCGAGCCCGTCGACCTTGCGATCCACCAGCACCAGCGGCATCTCGCGGCGCAATTCGTGCAACTCGTCGCGATGATGCCCCAGCGTGTTCACGATCAGCCCCTCGATGTTGTAAGAGCGCAACAGCGCCAGGTGCTGGCGTTCCTGCTCGTCATCGCGGTCGGTGTTGCACACCACCAGGCTGTAGCCGTGCGCACGGCACGCGGTTTCCACCCCGTGCATTACGGCGATCGAATAAGGGTTGCGGATATCGGCCACCAGCATGCCGATCAGGCGTGTACGCCCACGTTTCAGGCCGCGAGCCATCTGGTTGGGGCGATAGCCGAGTTCCGCGATGGCCTGCTCGATGCGCAGTGCAATGGCATCGGAGAGCAGGGCGCGGTCCTCGCCGATGAAGCGCGAGACGCTGGCTTTGGATACGCCAGCGCGTTCGGCGACATCAAGCATGGTCACGCGGCTGCGCTGGGCGGCGGAGAAGTCGTTCACGGTCTGAAACCTTGTTATTGGATTTATAGGCTCAACGTCTGCATGCAGCGCTGAAACCGGTTTCAGGAAACACCAAAAGCAAATCTTCCGTCAAGTGAATGATCACCAGCGGTCTTTGTGTCGCCGACGGGCGGGATCACGTCAGCCGAACAAACCCGCGGCGATATTGATCGAAAATCCCAGAATCGCGGTGTTGAACACGAAGCCGATCAACGATTGCGCCAGTACGATTTTGCGGATATCGCGGGTGGCCACGCCGACATCTGCAGTTTGCACGGCGACGCCGATGGTGAAGGAGAAGTACAAGAAGTCCCAATAGTTGGGGGTAGTCAGCCCCTCGGCGAAGCGCAACGCCGGCTCTTTGCCATTCCAGGTGTAATACAACCTGGCGTAGTGCACGCAGAAAATCACCCCGATCAGCAGCCACGAGCCGATCACCGTCAGCGCGGTGAAACCGTAGTGCAGCAGTTTGCGCGTGGTTTCGAGGTCCTTGCTGCCAGCCAGCTCGAAGGTGATGGTCGCCAAACTCGCCAGCGCGGCGATGCACACCACGAACAGCACCAGCCCGGCATTTTCGTCTTCGACTTCAGCGATGCGTTTCACGTCCGGAGCCTTGGCGCGCACGGTCAGCCAGAACATCAGGATCAGGTAAGTCCAGACGCCAGCGTTCCAGCCGATGAGGATTTTGCTGACGATGGAATCGGCGGGGACCAGGAGACCGGTGGCAAGGCCGAGGAGGGCGGCGGCAGACAGGCGAGGGTGGGTGCGAGCGAGGAAGCGCATGGGGACTCACGTTGGTGAACTGTCTCTGCACCATAGCGTACGCAACCCTGCTTTTGTAGGAGCTGCCGAAGACTGCGATCTTTTGATCTTCTAAAAGCAAAGTCAAAAGATCGCAGCCTGCGGCAGCTCCTACAGTTTGGATCAGTGGGGTTTGGTGAATCGTTGTACGAGTTTCATGACCACGACGAAGAAGACAGGCACGAAGATCACCGCCAGCGTTGCGGTAATCATCCCGCCGATCACGCCAGTACCGATCGCCTGTTGGCTCGCCGAGCTGGCGCCGGTGGCAATGGCCAATGGCACCACGCCAAGAATGAACGCCAGCGACGTCATCACGATCGGCCGCAGACGCAAACGCGCCGCCTGCAACGTTGCATCGATCAGGTCGTGACCTTCGTCATACAGGCTCTTGGCGAACTCGATGATCAGGATCGCGTTCTTCGCCGACAGACCGATGATGGTGATCAGGCCAACCTTGAAGAACACATCATTGGGCATCCCGCGCAACGTCACCGCCAGTACCGCGCCGAGCACACCCAGCGGCACCACCAGCAACACCGAAGTCGGAATCGACCAGCTCTCGTACAGCGCCGCCAGACACAGGAACACCACCAGCAGCGACAGACCGAGCAGGATCGGCGCCTGATTGCCAGACAAGCGTTCCTGCAACGACAGGCCGGTCCATTCCTGACCCAGACCTTTCGGCCCCTGTGCAACGAGACGTTCGATTTCCGCCATGGCTTCGCCGGTACTGTGCCCCGGTGACGGTTCACCGGAAATCGCAATCGCCGGATAGCCGTTGTAACGGGTCAACTGCGCCGGGCCCTGAATCCAGTTGGCCTGTACGAATGCAGACAGCGGCACCATGTGCCCGGCGTTGTTGCGCACGTGCATTTTCAGCAGATCGGCCACCTGGCTACGTTGATCACCTTCGGCTTGCACGACAACGCGCTGCATGCGCCCCTGATTGGGGAAGTCGTTGATGTAGCTGGAGCCGACCGCAGTGGACAGCACGTTGCCGATGTCGGCAAACGAGACGCCCAGGGCATTGGCCTGTTTACGATCCACGACCAATTGCACCTGCGGCGCTTCGGCCAGTGCGCTTTCACGCACGTTCATCAGCACTTTGCTCTTCTCGGCGGCCGCGAGCAGTTCAGTTCGCGCCTGCATCAAGGTCGCATGGCCAAGACCACCGCGATCCTGCAAGCGGAACTCGAACCCGCTGGACGTGCCGAGGCCATCCACGGGCGGTGGCAGTACCGAGAACGCCATGGCGTCCTTGATTTCACTCAGCGCGATGTTGGCGCGATCGGCAATCGAGCTGGCGGAATCATCACTGCCACGCTGTGACCAGTCCTTCAGCGTCGAGAATGCCAAAGCCGCGTTCTGGCCACTACCGGAGAAGCTGAAACCGAGAATCACCACACTGTCACTGATCCCTGGCTCGCCGGCGTTATGTGCCTCAAGCTGTTCAGCCACCGCCACCGTACGATTCTTGGTGGCGCCGGGCGGCAGTTGAATGTCGGTGATGGTGTAACCCTGATCTTCCACCGGCAGGAACGAAGAGGGCAGGCGCGCGAAGCACAGACCCAACCCGATCAGCAGCACCACGTAGATCAGCAGATAACGACCGCTGCGTTTCAGCGCATAGCCGACCCAGCCCTGATAACGATCGGTCAGGCGCTCGAAGCGGCGGTTGAACCAGCCGAAGAACCCGGACTTTTCATGATGCTCACCCTTGGCAATCGGCTTGAGCAGTGTCGCGCACAGTGCCGGCGTGAGGGTCAGGGCGAGGAACGCCGAGAACAGAATCGACGTCGCCATCGATAGCGAGAACTGCTGGTAAATCACCCCGACCGAACCTTGCATGAACGCCATCGGAATAAACACCGCGACCAGCACCAGGGTGATGCCGATGATCGCGCCGGTGATCTGCGTCATCGCCTTGCGCGTGGCTTCCTTGGGCGACAGGCCCTCGGTGGCCATGATCCGTTCGACGTTCTCCACCACGACAATCGCGTCGTCCACCAGAATGCCGATGGCCAGCACCATGCCGAACATGGTCAGCACGTTGATCGAGAAGCCCAGCGCGAGCATGGTCGCGAATGTACCCATCAACGCCACTGGCACCACCAGTGTCGGGATCAGCGTGTAACGCACGTTCTGCAGGAACAGGAACATCACCGCGAACACCAGCAACATCGCTTCGCCCAAGGTGTAAACCACTTTGGTGATCGAGACTTTGACGAACGGCGAGGTGTCGTACGGAATCTTGTATTCCACGCCCGCCGGGAAGTAGCGCGCCAGCTCATCCATCTTCGCCCGCACCAGGGTCGCGGTGTTCAGCGCATTGGCACCGGGCGACAGCTGCACGCCGACAGCGGTCGACGGTTTGCCATTGAGGCGCGTGCCGAACTGATATTCCTGGCTGCCAATTTCGACCCGCGCGACGTCACCGATGCGCACGGTCGAGCCGTCGCGATTGGCTTTCAGCACGATGTCGGCGAACTCTTGCGGCGTCGACAACTGACCCTTTACCAGAATGGTCGCGGTGATTTCCTGGTTCGACGGATTGGGCAGGTCGCCGATGCTGCCGGCGGAGACCTGAGCGTTTTGCGCGACGATGGCTTCATTGACGTCAGCCGGCGTCAGGTTGAAAGCGATCAGCTTCTGCGGATCGATCCAGATGCGCATGGCCCGCTCGGCGCCATACAACTGCGCCTTGCCGACGCCCTCCAGACGCTTGATCTCGTTCATCACGTTGCGCGCCAGATAATCACTGAGCGCCACGTCATCGAGCTTGCCGTCGCTGGACGTCAGGGTGATCAGCAAGAGAAAACCGGACGAAACTTTTTCGACCTGCAGACCTTGCTGATTCACCGCTTGCGGCAAGCGCGACTCGACCACTTTCAGACGGTTTTGCACGTCAACCTGCGCCAGCTCCGGGTTGGTGCCCGGCTGGAACGTGGCTTTGATCGTCGCGCTGCCGAGGCTGCTTTGCGATTCGAAGTACAGCAGGTGATCGGCGCCGTTGAGCTCTTCCTCGATCAGGCTGACCACACTTTCATCGACGGTCTGCGCCGAGGCGCCGGGATACACGGCGTAGATTTCGATCTGCGGCGGGGCGACATCGGGATACTGCGCCACCGGCAACTGCGGGATGGCCAGCGCACCGGCCAACAGGATGAACAATGCGACGACCCAGGCAAACACCGGGCGGTCGATAAAGAACTGCGGCATAGAAAAGCGTCCTGCTTACTGACCAGAGGTCTGGGCAAGTGGAAGAGGGGTGTCGTCGATCTGCACGGTTTCGCCGGGACGGGCATGTTGCAGGCCTTCGATGACGATGCGGTCGCCGGGCTTGAGGCCGCCGGTGACGATCCAGCGATTGTTCTGCACCGCGCCCAGTTGCACCGGTTGCTCGGCGACGCGCATTTGCTCATCGACGGTCAGCACTTGGGCAATGCCGGCGCTGTCGCGCTGCACGGCGCGTTGCGGCACGGTGATGCCGTTCTGAATGGTTGCCTGCTCGAGACGCACGCGAATGAAACTGCCCGGCAGCAAATCCAGGTCCGGGTTGGGGAATTCGCTGCGCAGGATGATCTGACCAGTGCCCGGGTCGACGGTGATGTCGCTGAACAGCAGCTTGCCCGGCAGCGGGTAGAGGCTGCCGTCATCCTGAATCAGCGTGGCTTTGACCTGATCCTGACCGACTTCCTGCAACTGCCCGGAGCGGAACGCGCGGCGCAATTCGTTGAGTTCACGGGTCGACTGGGTGAGGTCGGCGTGAATCGGGTTGAGCTGCTGGATCAGCGCCAGTGGTGTGGTTTCGTTCTGCCCGACCAGTGCGCCTTCGGTGACCAGTGCACGACCGACACGCCCGGAAATCGGCGCGGTGACGGTGGCATAACCCAGATTCAGTTTCGCCCGTTCGACGGCCGCCTTGTTGGCCGCAACGTCAGCGGCGGTTTGCCGGGCATTGGCGCGGGCGTTGTCGTAGTCCTGGCCGCTAATGGCTTGGTCGTCGATCAACTGGGCATAGCGCTGCTCTTGCAGTTTGGCCTGGAACGCATTGGCCTCGGCCTTGCGCAGCGCGGCTTCGGCGCTGTCGAGGTCAGCCTTGAACGGTGCAGGGTCGATGCGGAACAGCACGTCGCCCTTTTTCACGTCGCTGCCTTCGCGGAAGGTGCGCTGCAAGACCACTCCGGCCACCCGTGCGCGCACTTCGGCAATTCGCGGCGCGGCGATGCGGCCGCTGAGTTCGCTGCTGAGCGTCAGGGGATGCGCTTCGATCGTCTCGATGCGCACCGTGGCCGGTGGCGTCTGATCCTCTGCCTTCGAGGACGAATCACAGGCGCTCAGTGTCAGCGCCATCGCGATCAGGCCGAGCCCGGCCAGCAGTTTGTTCGACATGTACAACCCCCAATATTGATGTCCGCATCCTACGGGCAGACGCCGAGATTAGCGGTGAAGCTTTGTAGGCGCTGTGTGAAATTGTGTAAGGGTTTTGCTCAGGGATGGGCGAGGGCGTATATCCTTCAGGTCTTGAAATTTATTGCGACAGATAGATAGCTTTCGCGAGCAGGCTCGCTCCCACAAGGAATCGCATTCCAAGTGCGGGAGCGAGCCTGCTCGCGAATGGGCCTTATCAGTCGCCACAGCACTTTCTGGATCACCCATGCCCAACATCCTCCTGGTCGAAGACGACACCGCCCTCGCCGAACTGATTTCCAGCTACCTGGAGCGCAACGGTTATTCCGTCAGCGTGATCGGCCGTGGTGACCACGTGCGCGAACGGGCGCGGGTCAATCCGCCGGATCTGGTGATTCTCGACCTGATGCTGCCCGGCCTCGACGGCCTGCAAGTCTGCCGTTTACTGCGTGCCGATTCAGCGACATTGCCGATCCTGATGCTCACCGCCCGCGACGACAGCCACGATCAGGTTCTGGGCCTGGAAATGGGCGCCGACGATTACGTCACCAAACCTTGCGAACCGCGCGTGTTGCTGGCACGGGTACGCACCTTGTTGCGCCGCAGCAGCCTCGGCGAACCGCTGACCGCCAATGACCGCATCCTCATGGGCAATCTGTGCATCGACCTGTCCGAGCGCACCGTGACCTGGCGTGATCAACCGGTCGAGTTGTCCAGCGGTGAGTACAACCTGCTCGTGGTCCTGGCCCGTCACGCCGGCGAAGTGTTAAGCCGCGATCAGATCCTGCAACGCCTGCGCGGTATCGAATTCAACGGCACTGACCGTTCGGTGGACGTGGCGATTTCCAAGCTGCGCCGCAAGTTCGACGACCACGCCGGCGAAGCGCGCAAGATCAAGACCGTGTGGGGTAAGGGCTATTTGTTCAGCCGTTCCGAGTGGGAATGCTGAGCTGATGTTTCGCATCCTGTTTCGCCTGTATCTGGTGACGATCGTCTCGTACAGCGCGGCGATCTATCTGGTGCCGGATCTGGTGGTCATGGCGTTCCGCGATCGCTTCGTCACCTACAACCTCGACTATTCGCGCGGCCTGCAATCGCTGATTACCCGCCAGTTTCATGCAGTGCCGCATGAGCAGTGGCCGGCGCTGGCGGCGTCGATGGACAAGGATTTCCAGCCGCTGCACATCGTCCTGGCGCGCATCGACGATGCCGAGTTCACCGCCATCGAGCAGCAGCGCCTGCGCCGTGGCGAAAACGTTGTGCGTATCGGCGACTGGGGCTGGCGCACGCTGGCGGTGACGCCGCTGGACGACACCACCGCCGTGCAAATGGTCGTGCCGCCGGATCCGATGGACGTCAATCTGTTGTACTGGAGCATCAACGTGCTGATCGGCGCGAGCCTGCTCGCCTGCCTGCTGATGTGGTTGCGCCCGCACTGGCGTGATCTGGAACGCCTCAAAGGCACCGCCGAACGTTTCGGCAAGGGGCATTTGAGCGAACGCACGAAAATCGCCCAGAGCTCCAACATCGGCAGCCTCGCCAATGTTTTCGACACCATGGCCGGCGATATCGAAAACCTGCTCAATCAGCAACGCGATCTGCTCAACGCCGTGTCCCATGAATTGCGTACACCGCTGACGCGCCTGGATTTCGGCTTGGCGCTGGCTTTGTCCGATGACTTGCCGACCGCCAGCCGCGAGCGCTTGCTGGGACTGGTCGCGCACATTCGCGAGCTGGATGAACTGGTGCTGGAGTTGCTCTCTTACAGCCGCTTGCAGAATCCGGCGCAACTGCCGGAGCAGGTCGAGGTGTCGCTGGACGAGTTCATCGACAGCATTCTGGGCAGTGTCGATGAAGAGCTGGAATCACCGGAGATCGTTATCGACGTGTTGCTGCACGGTCAGCTCGAACGCTTCTCCCTCGACCCACGCCTGACCGCGCGGGCGATCCAGAACCTGCTGCGCAACGCCATGCGCTATTGCGAAAAGCGCATTCAGATTGGTGTGCAGGTCAATGCCGAGGGCTGTGAGATCTGGGTCGATGATGACGGCATCGGTATTCCCGATGACGAGCGGGAGCGGATTTTCGAGCCGTTCTATCGACTGGATCGCAGCCGCGATCGCGCCACCGGCGGGTTTGGCCTGGGCCTGGCGATCAGTCGTCGCGCATTGGAAGCGCAGGGCGGCACGTTGACCGTAGAGTCTTCACCGTTGGGCGGGGCACGCTTCCGGTTGTGGTTGCCCAATAACGCCTGAGCTACATGACGCTGAAAATATCCCTGTGGGAGCGAGCCTGCTCGCGAAGGCGTCGGGTCAGTCAACGCATACTTGGCCGCCTTCGCGAGCAGGCTCGCTCCCAAAGGGGGCTGTGGTTGTTCAGATCAGTTCAGTCGATTGAATCAACCCGACGCCGGCGTCCTGCATCCGTTCAATTGCTGCCGCCAGTGATCCATTCAGATCGATCGCCCGGCACGCATCCAGCACCACGTAGGCATTGAACCCCGCCGCCCGTGCATCCAGCGCCGAAAACATCACGCAGAAATCCAGTGCCAGCCCCACCATGTAGACCGTATCGATCCCGCGCTCTTTGAGGTAGCCGGCCAGCCCAGTGGTGGTTCGGCGATCGGCTTCCAGAAAGGCTGAATAGCTGTCGATATCAGGATTGCAGCCCTTGCGAATGATCAACTGGGCATGAGGCAAGTCGAGTCCCCGGTGAAACTCGGCCCCTGCTGTCGATTGCACACAGTGGTCGGGCCAGAGTGTCTGCTCGCCATAAGGCAACTGGATGACATCGTAGGGCTGGTGTCCGGGATGACTGGAGGCGAATGAGGCATGGCCGGTGGGGTGCCAATCCTGTGCAACGACGACCTGGGTGAACTGACGGGCGAGCCGGTTGATCAGCGGCACAATCAGGTCACCTTCCGGTACTGCCAATTGGCCGCCGGGGGTGAAGTCGTTTTGAACGTCGATAACCAGTAAGGCAGAACGGGAAGAATCAGGCATCGTGGAGTCCTTGAAAAATCACTCACCCAGAATAGTGCAGCATTTATCCGGTGTTTAAACGGCTGTTCAACAGTTTTGCCTTGTCTTCCAGCGCCACCGGGGCGTCGTGTCCGATCAGCATCCACGCGTGTTCACGTTCAGTCCAATACACCACGTTCATCTCACGTCGACGCTCATGGGCCAACGGCTGACTGCCGCGGTTCGAGCGCGTGACACACAGCGCCAACGGCCCATGTTTCGCATCCAGATATACGATCTGCGCGATGGGCACACCGTCGTATTCGAGCATCTGCGCCCGTTTGAACTCGGCACCTTGTAACTTCAACGCGGCAGGTGAAAGATTGAGGCCCAGGCGCGCATCGATCGTGCGCAGTTGTGCCCGTTGTGCGGCGTCGTCGGTGGGCAGATGATCAAGCGTTTGCGGCACGTACAGCGCCATGTAATCAGCCACCAACCCTCGCCAGTTATTCGATTGTGCGGCATGCCAGCCGAGGAACAAGCGGTCGGCCAACACCCCGCCGGCCACTAGCGCTGCGGCGGCGCCAGCGATAAACCAGCGGCGGTTGAAGCCCGGACGCTGCGGTGAAGGCATCGCATCCAGCCGCGCCTGCAGGCGATCGAGCGGCGCCTGTTGCGCCAGTTCGTCATAGGCGTTCTTGTATGGCAGATTGCTGCGGCTGAGCCATTGCACGCGCAGACTCAGCAGCGAGTCTTCAGCAATGGCATTGTCCAGCTGATCGCGGTACTCAGGGTCGAGTTCGCCGTCGAGGTAGGCGACCAGTTGTTCATCCGAAGGCGTGTTCATGAACGGTCTCCTTCGGTGGGTTTAGGCACTGCTTGCAACGGCGGGTATTCGGCGAGTTTCAGCCGTGCGGTGGCCAGGCGACTCATCACCGTACCGATCGGCACTTGCAGGATCTCGGCGACTTCGCGGTAGGACAAGCCTTCGACATAGGCCAGATACACGGTTTCGCGTTGGGTTTCCGGCAGCGCGTCCACTCGGCGAATCACCTGCGCCGCCATCACGTGCGTCTGCGCGGCGTACTCACCGTCGAACGCCAGTTGACCATCGGCATCGACCTGTCCCGTCCCCTGACGCACGCGACGAGCGCGCACTTCGTTGAGCCAGATCGAATGCAGAATGCTCAGCAACCAGCGATCCATGCGCGTGCCGGCCACATACTGACTGGCGCGCTCCAGCGCCCGCACACACGTGGCCTGCACCAGATCCTCGGCCACGTGCCGATTGCGCGACAACAGCAGACCATAGCGCCACAGTCGCGCCAGATGCTGTCCGAGTTCTGTTCTGAATGCCTGATCGTTGACGATGATGACGGCCCTTATATGTGCTCAGGTTTTCGATGAATCGTTGATGGCTTCGGCCAGATCCTGGTATTCCTCGCAGGACATACCGCAAATCGATTTGATCTGCTGCAACTGTTCCTGCGCCAGATCGACGCGACCTTTGATCACATAGGCCTCGCCGAGGTATTCGCGCACTTGCGCGTACTGCGGATCGAGTTTCACCGATTGCAGGTAATAACCGATGCCTTCGTCGGTGCGCCCCAGTTTGCGTGTGGCGTATCCGCGATAGTTGAGGGCCTTGGCAGTGTTCGGTTGCTTCAGTGTGTCGAGCAGCGCTAGGGCCTCTTCGTAGCGACCGACCTTGGCGAGGCGATAGGCATAATCGGTACGGTCGGCATCCGAAAGTGCTTTGCTGACTTGCATCACACACTTCTGCGTTTTGCTGTCCCAGACCTGGCCTTTCGGGCATTCGGGTTTCTGCACCGGCGCTTCTTCATCACCATTGGCCAAGGCCAGTTGGCTGGACATCGCGGCGACCAGCAGAAACGGGGCGGCGAACATAACGGAACGGATAGTCATGGGCAAGGCTCCACAGGGGGTTATGTTTCACTTTGAACACCACAGGGTGAATTTTTATTCATCGCTTTATCAGTGACTGTTCAAGTTCAGCGTAAATTCAAGCGCTATGCTCGGGAGCGTCTGCCGTCGATCCGATGTTTTGCCGTAAGGAGCGTTGCCATGACCGACCAAATCCATCACTCAGCCGCTGCCGGCTACAAAACCGCCGCCGACACCTACGTCAAAGGGCGGCCGGACTATCCGCCGCAAGTCAGTCAATGGTTGACCGCGACGCTGGGCCTGGATGGGCATAAAACCGTGATCGATCTGGGCGCCGGTACTGGCAAGTTCACCGGGCGGCTGGTGGCGACCGGCGCACAAGTGATCGCGGTTGAACCGGTGCCGCAGATGTTGGAAAAGCTGTCTGACGCCTGGCCCGATGTGCTGGCCGTGAACGGCACGGCGACTGATCTGCCGTTGCCGGACGCTTCAGTCGATGTGGTGATTTGCGCGCAAGCGTTTCACTGGTTCGCCAGCACCGAAGCACTGACCGAAATCGCCCGGGTACTCAAGCCCGGTGGCCAGTTGGGGTTGATCTGGAATCTGCGCGACACCCAGGTCAGCTGGGTGCCGAAACTGGACGCCATCGTCAACGCACTGGAAGGTGACACGCCACGCTATTACACCGGCGCCTGGCGCACAGTGTTTCCGCACCCGGCGTTCGCGCCTCTGCAGGTCGAACGGTTTCACCATGGCCATACCGGTTCGCCGGAGGACGTGATTTTCAACCGCGTGCGCTCGACCAGTTTCATCGCCGCGCTGCCGAATGCGCAGCGGGCGAAGGTTGATGAGCAGCTTCGCGCGTTGATTGCCGCCGAGCCGGAACTGCGTGGTAGGGATGTGGTGACGGTGCCTTACGAAACCGCCGCGTTCGTCGCCGTAAAAAAGGGCTGAATGCCACGACATTCCAGTGTAGGAGCCACGACATTCCAGTGTAGGAGTGAGCCTGCTCGCGATAGCGGAGTGTCAGTCACCTCATCTTTGGCTGACACTCCGCTATCGCGAGCAGGCTCACTCCTACAGGGGTTTCAGGTGTTCATAGTATCTGGCTGCACTTTGCCACCGCCTTCCGCCGTTCGCGAACCCCGCGCACCACCAGATACAACAACGGCCCAACCGAGACAAAAACCGCCGTCAGCAACAAATACGGCACCACCGACCAGACCGACTGCCCACGCGACCGGGCATCCTTGACCATCCATACGCCGGCCAGAGTCGCCAGCAGATACAGATCAATCACCACCTGCGCTGTGTCGGGCCGCGACATCAGGCTGATGCCAAAGTCGATCAACGACTGTTCAGCCTGGAGCATCACTGAAACGGTGTAAGCGCTGAAAGCGAGTAAAGCCGTGAGGGGCAGGGCGATAGACATCATGCAAGCCTTCCTTGGTGTGATGAGAGAGTCGCCAGACTAACGTCGCCACGCAAAATTGGCCATTGACTTGCCAGCACCGTGCAGGCTAATTTCCAGTCTATGACTTCGACTGTATCGCGTTGCCAGCCAATGATTATTACCGCCATTCCTCATTTGGCGGGCTAGCTCACGACTGCAGCACCCAACCCGCCCTAGAGGCGGGTTTTTACTTTCTGTCTCCGGGGTTTTGAAAAATGTCAGGAGACGACCATGCCGCACAGCCCCGATCAGCAAAACTTGCTTGAGCACTACGTGAAAAAGATCCTCGCCGCGCCGGTGTACGACCTCGCGGTGCGCACGCCTTTGCAAGCGGCGCCGGCGCTGTCGGAGGCGCTGGGCAACCGGATTCTGCTCAAGCGTGAAGACCTGCAACCGACGTTCTCCTTCAAGATCCGTGGCGCCTACAACAAATTGGTGCAATTGAGCGACGAACAGAGGGCGCGGGGGGTAATCACCGCATCGGCTGGCAATCACGCGCAAGGCGTGGCATTGGCAGCACGCGAACTGGGGATTGCAGCGACCATCGTCATGCCGGCGACAACGCCAGAATTGAAAGTGCTGGGTGTGCGCAGTCGTGACGCTGAAGCATTGCTGCACGGCGAGAGTTTCCCGTTCGCACTGGCCCATGCGCTGCAACTGGCGCAACAGACTGGGCGCACCTTCGTTTCACCGTTCGATGACCCGGAAGTGATCGCCGGGCAGGGCACCGTGGCGATGGAAATCCTCCGCCAGCATCAAGGTTCGCTGGATGCGATTTTTATCCCGGTGGGCGGCGGCGGTCTGATCGCCGGCATCGCGGCCTACGTCAAATACCTGCGCCCGGAAGTACGGATCATCGGCGTCGAATCTGAACACTCAGCTTGCCTGAAGGCTGCGCTCGAAGCAGATCAGCGCGTGGTGCTGCCCAATGTCGGCACCTTCGCCGATGGCGTGGCGGTAGCGCAGATTGGCGCGTTTGGGTTTGAGGTTTGCCGCTTTTGCGTCGACGAAGTCATCACCGTCAGCAACGACGATCTCTGCGCGGCGATCAAGAATATCTACGACGATACCCGCTCGATCACCGAACCGTCCGGCGCCTTGGCCGTGGCCGGGATCAAGCAGTACGTAGCGCGAACCGGGGTGCGCGAGCAGACATTCGTGGCGATCGACTCGGGCGCCAATATCAACTTCGACAGCCTGCGCCATGTCGCCGAGCGCGCCGCGATGTGCGGCGTCTCGGCATGATGAGGTTTACGACAGCAACGGGCGCAGGAAGCTGCGCTCGTAGCTGACGATGAACTTCTTCTCGACCAGGCTGGCCACCAGTGCGGTGCTTTCCGGATCGGTCATCGCGATGTGCCGATAGCTTTCGTAATCCGCCAGCGACGGAAAACTGAACAGGCAATAAGCGATGTTGCTCGCGCCTTCGGACGGCAAAAAGTAGCCGTGATGGGTGCCGCCCAAGCGCTCGACGATGCCGAGCCAGGCCTTGGCGTAAGCCTCGAACTCAGGCAATTGGTAGGGATCAATGACATATCGGACGTGGCAGGTAATCAAACGAAGCACTCCTTGTTCCGGTTATTCCTGCAGGGCTGTACCGACTTTGTCCGACGCCGACCAGATGCGATAACGCACTTCGACGTCAGACGGCGCATACACCACGACCGGCAACTTGCTGTTGTAACGCAGCATGAAACCGTCACCGACGACCGGCACGAATGCGCGTTTCTTCTGGCTGCCGGGCGGGCAGGCCATCATCGTGCTCATCGGCCCGATGACTTTTTCCAGGCGATAGAACGGATAACCCCAGCCCTCAAGATTCTTCTCATCGAGAACGCCGCCCAAACGCTGGCGATTGCAGTCCACTTCCAGGGTTTTGCCGGCGAGAATTTCCACCTGGAAGTTTTCTTCCTGCTCTTGCTTGGGCAAGTGAATGACCTGGCGGGTGAACCCGGCTTCAGCCTTCGGGAACGGCGCGACGTCTTCAAGCTTGGCGGCGTGGGCGAGGGTGGACAGGCTGGCGATGAACAAACCGGTGGTCGCGTAAACGCGTAAAGAACCCATGGAAGCCTCCGTGCGGGTGTAGGGTGGATGACGGGCATTCTTACCGTCATGGGCCGTGATTGCAAACCAGCGTCGAGTTGCAAAATGCAGTGCCGGCAGGGTCCATTCTTGCAATTTGCAAGTAGCCAAATGCTGGCACCGCCGCCAAGTGCTTGATTTCATGAGGGTGAAAATGAACCGATGAAAGGCACGCTTTATGCGTCTTTTCAGTGCGGCGCACCGGCCTTGGGCGCCTACACTCCAATGGGCATTTCGCAGTACCACCGCTTGTCGCACCAGGGAAACAGCGGGGACACACCCGTGCAGGGGCAGCAACGGTCAGCGTGAATACTTGATTGGCATCTCACAGTAAGGAGAGGGTTTCGCCATGTTTCTGTCTGCCTTGGAACTACGCAATATCATTGAAAGCAGTTTTCTGCCGAAACGCTGCCAGTGCACGCTATCGCCGGACTTGTCGATGACCGTCAAGGTCTTCGGCGATCACCAGACCGATCAGGTCGATCTGCTGGTCAGTGGCATCGACGCCAGCCATCTCAATGGCTGTCGTGAAATCAACGAACTGATCGCCGGGCTGCGCTCGGATCTGAACCAGCAAACTGTGCAACATCACTACAGCCCACGCTCCAGAGTCGTCTAACGCACCGTTTCACCCAGTTCGACCGTCACGCGCCGGGCCTGCACAAAACCAAGGCCCAGCGCGAACTCGACCAGCACCGCGAGCAAAATCCCGGGGCCGGCATGACCGTTCAGCCATTCCGCAAAACCCAGCACCGCCAAACCAAAACAACCGACGATAAACCCGTTGCTCAGCGCATTGCGCCCCAGCGACGGCGGTGCATTGCGCACCAGATAAAACATCACTCCCAACGCCGCAAACAGCACCGCACTGCGCCGCGCGACAAATCCGGCCCCTTCGGAATATTCAATGCTCCAGATCGCCAGCAGCATGTCCGGGACAAAGCCCCAGGCCAGCGCCAACAGAAAACACAACGAAGAAGTGAGACCCGACAACGTGCGAAACGACAACTGCATGGCGAATCCTTGCGGCAGTGAGGAGGGCTCCGAGCATAACCGCCGAAACACCCCACGCCTACCGCAAACCCGCAAATCAGACGTTTCTGTCAGTTCTGGAAGTTGCACGCGTCAGACAATTTCCGGTAGCTGATTTCCTCAGGCTTACCGGCGTTGTCGATGTACTTCATATCGGCCGTAACCACTTTGCACGTTTGTGTTGGCGGCTCGGTCAACGACACCACCTTGGCCACATGCAGCGGCATGCCGTACTCATACGGCACGGCTTTGGACGTGGCAGAGGTGTCATTGGCCTGGGCCAGCCCGGCGAACGCGGTGCAGGCGAGGGCGACGCTGAGCAATAAAGGACGAATGTTCATGAAAGGACTCCCGAGTGGCGGTTCTAGAGTTCGGCGTGATTCACCCGAACCTGCCGCACTGGGCAACAGCCAGAATGGCTGAGGGCGTGCGGTTCAGTAGAGTTTTTGACCACGGCGTTAAGGGATGGTTAACCGAGCTGAACGCCGGCTGTCAGGGAGTGCGGCGGTTTTCTTTGGAAGGTTTGGCGAATTCCTACAAAGGCTGGTGCTTTGTCTGCTTTCGGCGGTTGGAGCAGGGCGGTTATTGTCGGTTGCCGCTGCAAAATCAGTGGTTCGGGTTTGGTCACCCGGGAATAATCGATTGCATATGTGCCATCATTTGCACCGCGGAGTTCTTTGACCGTGAAGTGCATAGCTGTGGCGGCCGTGTGCAGGACGCCTTCGGGCGAGCTGAGTTGATTGTTCTCGGTTGACCAAGCCTGTACACGGCCCGCCTCCCATCGTTTGGTCACGGTGTCGGCGGTTACTTTTGAAACAATCGAGTAATCAATATGCCAATAATCAAACTGCTACAAAACCGCTATCTCCCCCTCAGCAGCAACGTCACCGAAACCCCGACACTGCTCATCGACACCCAAGCCAACCCGAAAGACATCCTCGAAGCCGCCGTCCAGCGCATCCGCGCCGCCGCCGACCTGCTCGAAACCCTGCATTGCCTGTGCTTCAAGCACGCCGACGTGCAAGACATTCCACACATCACCCATGCACTTTACCTGTTGACGCAGGATGGCAATGATTTGCTGCAGGTGGCGCAGCAGCAGATGTTGAGTTGGAAGGCGCCGGTTTGATGGGCTAGTAAAAACGGGAGTAGGACGGCGCTGGGCTAACTCCGAGCTATCTACTCCTCCCGTTTGTATGATTCTTGCGCCACTGTTTTGAATAAAATAATCTAACGGCTTAGCTTGTCAGGGAAAAAAGACAGGGGTGGATGCGTTGATATCCATTTTTTTGATTGTTCCTTGGCTTCTAATATCTGCGAAGGGGTTAGCTTGGAAGCAATAAGCGGAAGCTTGTATTTAACGTTTTCCTGCATTCCTCCACCACCATCCAAGATGCTTAGGGAGTGAATGAGCGAGTATCCCTGTACAGGCTCATAAGGAAAGCCATAGGTGTCAGGCTCGTGAGCCAAGTATGAACCGTATCCATATATGAACTCTGCATAACCCGTAACTGCCGCTTGTTCATTCCAATGCCGGAAGCCTTCAATATTCCCCTTCTCAAAAAGAAGAACCGCCAACTCCATCATTGACTTAGGATTGCCGCCTTCAGCCGAAAGTTTGTACCATTTTTCAATCGCCTCACTTCGCCTCCATGGAAGTAAAAAAATCTCACCTTGTTTCAATGAAGTTGGCACCCAGTATTGCGCAATAGCATTTCCTGAAGATGCAGCCTTTTCTAACCAAATATCATCTAGCGTTATTTCGTACATCAGGTACATCGCTTCTGCGTCACCCGCGTCAGCTTATTGTCGGGCTAACTGTTTTGCTTGATTTAACCACTCTGCAGGTGTTTTTTGCGAAGGGGGCAGTCACTTGATATGTTACATAGATCTTGCTCTATACGCCCTAACTGAATCATTGCATATAGGTTGTTTTGGTTCGCAGACGCTTCGTACCATTTTCTGGCAATTGCGTTCATATAGTGATTTTTTGTTCGAAGAGCTTCGCCTAAATAATACTGAGCTTCAGGATCGCCAGCCTCTGCAGCAATTGTTAAAAAGGAGATGGCTGAAGTGGCCTTGTACTGGTTGTAAAGTGCAATGCCTTTGTTTTTAGCGATTTTCTGCTGTGCATCCAGTTGGGCTTCCCCGTAAGAAGGAAGTGATGTCATGAGTAGCAGAAAAATGGCCAAATACTTCATGGGTTCTATCAGCTTAACTTGTCAGAAAGAGGATAATGATAGATTTAGTTTTTAGCGACTTAATTTGTCTGGGTAGAAGGAAAGTGGGGCGTGAGTAGCCTTCCATTCTTTCGCAAGTTGTTTGCCTTCTGAAATTTTTTCAGCTGTCATCTTCGCTTCAATTTTTGGTAGCTTGCTCTCCACTCTTTCTTGTAAACCCCCACCGCCGTCTAGCTTCTTCAGGTAAGCGAGCGCATAACCTTTAACGACATCGAATAGAAATCCATACGTGTCTGGCTCATGAGCAAGATCAGAGCCGTAACCATAAACCTTTGTGGCGTAACTTGCTAAGCTGCTTGCTCATTCCAATGACGGAACCCTTCAATATCATCTTTTCCATAAAGAAGGGCTCCGTATTCCATCATGGAAGGCGGGTACCCACCCTCAGCTGAAGCTTTGAATAGTTTTTCGACAACTTCTGAGCGTTTCCATGGAAGAAAAAAACCGTCCCCCTGATGGTAGCTTTTAGCTAACAAATACTGTGAAATTTGGTGATTTTTTGTAGCTGCCTTTTCATACCACTTTCTTGCTTCAGAATTCATATAGCTATTTTTTTGTCGCAATGACTCAGCTATATAATATTGTGCCTCATGGTCTCCAGCCTCTGCCGCTATTCTCAGTAGAGGAGGCGCTGAAACAGCTTTAAAATGATTGTAAAGAACTATGTCGCGATATTTCATTGCAAGTTTGTAGTCACTTAGTGCCAGTGCGGCGGGGTTAAAAGCGACTAGCAAAAAACCTGCGATAGGAAGTTTCATGGTGATCAACGGCTAAGTTTGTCAGGAAAAAAAGAGAGAGGAGGGTGCGACGCAGCCCATTCTTGAGAAAACTTTTTTGCTGCTTCAATCTGTTCAGCAGTCATTTTAGCGGCGATTCGAGGTAGCGTGTACTCAACATTTTCCTTCATGCCACCACCCCCGTCGAGCTCGGACAGCCAGTATAAAAGCGCGTACCCCTTAATTAAATCTAGCGGAAATCCAAATCTGTCAGGCTCATGTGCCAAATCCGAGCCGTAGCCGAAAACAGTAGTTGCATACCCCGTTAGCGCTGTCTTTTCGACCCAATGGCGATAGCCTTCTACATCACCTCGTTCATATAAAATGGCGGCATAATTCATCATTGACTTGGGGTAGCCGCCTTCAGCCGAAAGCTTAAACCATTTTTCAACTGCTTCTCTTCGTTTCCAAGGCAGGAAAAAGCCATCGCCTTGCTTGACGGAAACCGCCATCCAGTACTGTGCAAATGCATCTCCCGCAACGGCGGATCTTTCAAGCCAAGTATCATCTAGCGTGATTTCATACATTATGTACATCGCCTCCGCGTCTCCAGCTTCGGCTTTTTCTTGAGCTATATTTTTTGCCTGATTCAACCAATCAATTGCTTGTTTCTGCGAAGTGGGGCAGTCGTTGGATATTTCGCACATGTCGTGCTCAATGCGGCCCAATTGGATCATGGCATAAAGATTGTTCTGACCTGCCGATGCTTCATACCATTTTCTGGCCTCATTGTTCATGTAATGATTTTTCTTTCGAAGAGACTCTCCTAAATAATATTGTGCTTCGGAGTCGCCCGCTTCTGCTGCTGTTGTTAAAAAAGGGATCGCAGAAGTGGCTTTGTATTGGTTATATAAAATAATCCCAGTGTTTTTCGCCGAGCTTTGCTCTTTTGTCAGTTCAGTGTTTGCATAGCAGTTGAGCGTGAAAAACATCAATAGCGAAAGTGCTGTTTTGATTAACATGAGGGTTCCGAGCTAAATGGTTGTTTTTGGAGTGCCAACATAGGTGGCTTTGCCGGAGGGGATATAGGTACGCCCGTAATACTGAGTTCGCTGACAGAAGCTGTCTCGTTTTGCACCTAGTAACTTGACGTGGGATGAGTATCGTTCGCGCATTCGGTCACCATCAATTTCCACGAGGCGCAACACTGCTTCATTCATGAAATTATCAAGATCCAAGCGGCTTTCACAGTATTTTTGATCTGCGTTCTTCGGTTTCAAGCCGAACTTGTTCATGCTCATGCAGATCTCTACGAATTGGCTCTGCGCTTTGTCCAGACAGTTTTGCTTTTGAGCGTTATTTACTATCCACGCTAATATTCTTTCGATCGCTCTTTGTTGGATTAGATGAGCCTCATCGGCGCTGTATTTTCGTTCTTCTTTATTTGATGGGTTCGAAGGGGATGACGCGTTGATAGTGAATCCTTCTGGCGGACTAATTAACGTCATGAGCAGAGGGCCAAGTGCTCCTGGGATCGCGTTGACACACCACTCCTCGATTTCTGCTTGTTGGTCATAAAACATAATCGTGTCTGCGATCAGTCCTCCTTTTCCAGTGGAGGTCAAGCTTTCATAAAGGCTCATCACTGCATCTACCCCCATGAGATAAATCATCCCTACATCGAAGCCGGAGATAGCAAGCGAATTCATTTTGGATAAGTAAGCGTACGTCTCATCTTCAATGACAAAAATCGGGTTTTGATTGTTTTTGTACAGTTCTCTACGGAACATGTTAAGCAACTCAGTGACGGCGTCGTACCCCACTTCGAACTTGAAGGAGCCTCCTACGCCGGGGCCGGCTATCAATGCGGCCTTGAGCACCAGAACCAGACGCCCCTCGTGCAAGGAAATACTGGCTTCAGCCCTCGCACCGAGACCGGCTGCGGCATTGAGTTCCACGGTCAAACGCGCAAGGCTAAACCATTCGCTGGCCTTCATTCCGGCAGCTTTGCCGGCAACGGGCGCTTTGGTTAGCAAGGCTACTTCGGAGGGGGGAGCCCAGTTTAGCGCTCCGGTGACCATGATCCCGGTTTGCAGGCCTGCGAACAGATTGAATGCGGCTTTTGCGCCATCCTGTATCTGTAGCGTTTCAGGAGCTCTTTTAATTTGGCCACTTTTTTCAGTTCTCGCGTAGCTGCGCTTATCGGGGTTGCGAACGACTGGTTCCGGAGGCGCTAAATGGAAGCCAGCGTTGCTGACATCCAATGCAATTTCCGAAGAAAGCAGCAACGATGCTCCGGCGTAGCCCCAAGCCTTCGCGCCTAGATAGAGCGAAAAACGTCCGAGGTTCATCTTCTGCTGTATGTCTTCGGCGTTTCGGTAGGTGATAACGATATCTTTAGCGCTGGCGCGGTCTGGCAAGTCGACTTTGAAGAGTTCGACTTCACCCCTGGCAAGGTCAACGGCAAAGGTCGCCTTCGCCGAGGCCTGGAATCCTTCGGCCAATGTCCAATCAGGCCCCTCTACTTTTGTCGACGAATGGATGATCTTCGTGGTGGAAGGCATCAGGCAACGAACCAACTGTGCCTGCGGAGTGATGTCGAAAATGCGGAAGGTCTTGCGAACGTTGTCCTTGAACAACACTTGCTGCAACCGGTCTCCCCATTCTTTACGCGTTCCAGCGCTCTCCAGCGCCGTAACCTTGTACTTTTTGCTTTCAAGATAGGCGTTGAATTTTTCGATCTCGAACCAGCCTTCGGAGGAGAACCAATCGCTTTCCTGATCCTTGATCCTCAAAGCGCCTTCGTCTTTCAGCCACTGTCCGAACAAGCTCAGCTCAGTGTCGGTCGTTGCTTTTCCATCACTATTGCCCGGACGCTTCGCCAGATCTTTGACCTTGGCGCCAACTTTCTTCCAGTCATCTTTAACGGTCTGTTTGATTCGTGGCAGCGAATACATGCTGAGATAGGTCAGAGGTTTTTTCAGGCTGTCCGCCATGCTCATCTCGGCCAGCGGGAAGCCGTTCTTGATCAAACGCTCTTCAGGTCTTGCCTGAAATTGTTCTGGCTCCCACAACAGATGACGGCGAACAGTCGCCGTTTCCACATTGTTTTCAGCCTGGAGCCGTAGTGTTTCTTTTGATGCTTGCAGCCGATCCCAGGCGGTGCGCTCATTGGTGACAAGGTTGGTGGGCGCCTTGGCTTGTCGTCCACTTGCCTCGATCCAGCTTTTGTATTTGGTACTGAGGCGTTCATTGACCTCTTTTTGCTCTTTCTCTAGTGCCAGATACTGCTTGAACAAGTCGACGCCACCCTCGACTGCTCCCCCTTCGGGGATCAGTGCGAACTCGGGCAAGGCAATTCCGTACTGAGCAACATCGGTGATGGCATCCAGATAAGCGTTATAAGTCGCTTTCCTTTCCTTGCGTTTGATTTCCTGGTCACGCACATAAGTACACAGCATCAACTGATTATTGGTGCCGCACATCGCGATGTCATCTATCCGCTTTTTGTCCTGAGCGAGCATCGGGGCGAGTTCTGCCGATGTTAACGTGGTTAGATCCTTGTCTTCTAACAGCGCTTCTCGTGCTTTCAGATATTTTTGAACGGCTTCACGAGCGGCTATGGCTTTCGGCGCATAAAGACTGCCGCTTTCGTACGCGTAGCCTTTTTCCGTCGCGGCGGCAATGGCCGTACGCTTGAGCTTTTTCCATTCACTGTGCATGCCGTGCACGCGAGTAGCGTCTTCACGGGCGGACATCAATTCGTTTCTTTTGATCTGATCCTGTTCGAGGCGCGTGAGAGGCGTTGCAGGTGCTTCTGCTTCTGCTTCTGGTGCTGCGGCTTTCCTGCTCTGTTGCGATTCAAGCAGGGCCGCGTCCAGATTACTTATGTTGGGATGTTGAGTTTCGATCTCCAGCATCCGGGATTTCTCTTCACCCTCAAGAAAGTTTGCCAGCTTGGGTTCGAGGAAATACTCCAAGAGACCGGATTCGTAGAGCCCTTTTTTGCGCTCTTCGGGTGACTTGGTAGAGCTAACTTTTTGTTCCAGATCGCTGGAAGCTTCTTTCAGTGCCGAATTGGTTCGCTCCGGCAGCAACCAGAATGATTCATTCTCAGTGTCGTAAATGGCGCTGCCATAAACGGTGGAGCAGGGCGTTTTCACTTTGTCGTGATCGCCTGGTGTATCTTCCGGCGCTTCGGGTTGTTCACCGATATCCCGAGGTGGTTTTGCACAAGTCTCGTCTGCAACTACTGGTGTAGCAGGTGCCGACTCGGTGTTAGTTGTTGCGCTGGTGTTCTGTTCCATTTCGCTTCCATTCATTCTTTACGGACGGGGGTCATCAAGCAGCGCTGATAGCGAGTTGCTGCAACTGCTGCACTTTGATGAACGACTCTTCCCTGGATTGCAGGATGGCCATTGCCTGAGGCTGCATTTCGAGCAGCGGGCCGTTGGTGATTTGGCCCAGTTTCAGTAAATGACGACCTTCGTAAATGTTGTGGGCAACCAGCACGTTCAGGTTTTCCACGAGGTTGGGCAGTTGTTCGTCGGTGGGTTCACCGTAGGCAGCGTATTGCTCGTCTGCCCAGTAAACCCAACCCAGATGCTCCTGAACCTTTGGCGCTGTTGGCGGCAGGTTGAACGCTGAGACGTCGCCCAGCCATTCAAGTTCCGAAACGGGGCGCCAGCTGAGCCAGCGACCGCGATTACGCCCGAAGTGGACCGGTGCCGGGCTGTAAACGTGTTGCCAAGGGCCGAAAAGTTGATGCGAACTTTCACCAGCGGTGTAGGCCAGCGCGGCCCACAGGCTTGGCTTGTGATAGCTCAACAGGCTTTGGCCACCTGAGCCATCGTTGGCACGCAGGAGCCAGCGGGCATGTGCCAGTGCCTTGGCTGGATCTGTTGTGGAGAGGGCAATGCCGGAGAAATTTTCTTCGCAGAGCTTTGCCGCTTCGGCTGCGAGTCGACTGCCCCACGGGGCGACCAGCCAGAGAGGACCGTCAGCGGCAATTTCAGCGAAGTCGGTGTTGAGAAACAGACCTTGGGTGTCTACGGGCTCGCCGACACGGTACAGGCGGCTCATGGCTTCCGGCTGACGGACGCGATCAATGATGAAACACAGGGTCAGGTCGGAGCTTTCTCTCGGCAATTCCTCGAACCCATGGCGTGGCGCTTCGAGGAGGGCGGTCAGCGCTTTTACATGCATGTGCAATCCTTACGGCTGCAGGCGCCGTTGCTTTGTTTTCCGCACAACGGCGTGATACCTGACTCGTTCAGACGCTTTGGAAGCGGGATGAGTACTTTTCCGGCCTTATCCGCATCCGCCACTTTCATCGGTCCCGGCAGCAATGGTGCCGCAGGCGTCCCGACCCCAGGCGAGCCGCCAGTGTTGACCTTCACTTCGGCACCGCTGATGGTCACGCCACCCGCGTCAACCTTGACGAAACTCCCGCCAGCCTTGGCCGTGAGTTCCATCGCACCTTCGACCACCACTTTCTGGCCGGCGTAGTAATGGATTTCTGACCCGGCCTCGACAAACTGCGCAGTCCCGACCTTCAGGTGCTGGGTGACACCCACGGTCAGGTGATCATCCGCACGCATCTCGCTGATGCGATCCAGATGCGTAATTCGGTGCTCTTCAACCTTGAACTCGCTCAGCGTGTTGGCTTCAACGGTGTCATGTCGTTCGTTGCCGACGCGAATCTTCTGATCGTGCTCGATGTTTTC
>NZ_AKJR01000221.1:0-9784 GCF_000282235.1 Pseudomonas sp. GM24
CAGATTTGGAGTTCGACTGGATATTTCAGGTCGGTGTAACTCGTAAGAACAACGCGATCAGTCCCCTCTCCCTCTGGGAGAGGGCTAGGGTGAGGGCTTTGCTTCTAATGCCAGAAATAAAAAAAGGGCCGCACCCTGCCAAGGAGACGGCCCCGGAAAAACGTTGAATCTGTTACCGCGCAGTAATCACCGACAACTTGGTAATCCCCGCCCGTTCAATCGAAGCCATCGCCCGCGCCACTTCGCCGTAGTTCACCCCGTCATCGGCCTGCAATTGCACGCGCACTTCCGGGTCCTTGGCCTTGGCCGACTTGAGGTTGAATTCCAGCAAGTCCGGCTGAATCTCGTCCTTGTTGATAAACAGCTTGCCGGCGCCATCGATGCTCACCACCAGCGGGTCCTTCTGCTCGACCGGCGCCACCGCTTCGGTCTTCGGCAGGTTGATCGGGATCGCGTTGGTCAGCAGCGGCGCGGTGACGATAAACACCACCAGCAGCACCAGCATCACGTCCACCAGCGGCGTCACGTTGATCTCGCTGAGCACCTCATCACTGTCTTGCGTGGAGAAAGCCATATCAGGACGCCTCCTTCACTTTTGCTGCGTTGCCGGTTACTGCGACCTTGTGCGCAGTCGGGTGGATCAATACGCGGAACGCACTCTTCTGCGCCAGGCTGTAGAAGTCGTGGGCGAAGTCATCCAGATCCGCCGCCGTCAGTTTCAACCGACGCAAAAAGTAGTTGTAAACCAGCACCGCTGGCACCGCGACGGCGATCCCCACACCCGTTGCGACCAGTGCCGCACCGATCGGCCCGGCCACCGTTTCCAGGCTCGCCGAACCGGCCGCGCTGATGCCTTTCAACGCTTCCATGATTCCCCACACCGTGCCGAACAAACCAATGAACGGCGACGTACTGCCAATACTGGCGACCACTGCCAGGCCTGTCTCCAGCGAACGCCGTTCGCGGACGATCTGCTGGCGCAAGGCGCGCTCGAGGCGATCCTGATGGTTGATCGCCTGGCTCAAATCATTGGCCTGTGGCGCCTCGCCCACCTGAATCGCCGCGTAACCGGCCTGCGCCACCCGCGCCGCAGCGCCGGGTTGGGTTTCGCTCAATTCAGCGGCGGAATCGAGACTGGACGCCGCCCAGAAGCGTTTATGAAAACGCCGGTCCTGCGCCTTCAGACGCCCGAATTGCCAAGCCTTGAGCAATGCCAGGCCCCAAGTGGCGACGGAAAAAACCACCAGCAGCCAGATCACCGCGCTTTCGATGGATTCCAGTGGAGATGCCAGTAACGTCATGATGTATTCCTCGTGTAAACGTTTCGCGCGAATTTGGTTTCGGTTTAATGAATCTTGAAATCGATGGGCACGCTGACCCAGCCGTCCTGGGCGACATCACCCTGCTTGGCCGGGACGAAACTCCAACGCTTCACGGCGTTCAGCGCCGCGTCGTCGAGCTGCTGCCGGCCGCTGCTTTTGGCTATCTGGATCTCACCCGGCTTGCCGCTGGCCAGCACATGCACACGCAGCAACACCGTGCCTTCCCAGCCGCGACGCTGAGCCAGCGACGGGTATTCCGGCGCCGGGTTTTTCAGGTACGCGGCATTCGCTGAGGCGGGGGTTACCGGTGCCGGCGCGGGGGGAGCAGGTGGCGCTGGCGCGGCAACCGGGGCAGCCGGTTGTGGCGGCGCCGGTGGTTGCTCCACGGCTTTCGGTGCTGGTTTGGGTGCCTGTTTAACCACCGGTTTGGGTTTCGGAACCGGTTTGGGCGGCGGCGGTTTTACCGCCAGTTCGTCTTCCACTGGCGGTGGTGGCTCAACCACAGGCGCGGGCGGCGGTGGCTCGACAACCGGTGGCGCTGGCGGCGCCGGGCGCGAGAATTCGATGGTCATCGGCGGAATTTCCGGCGGCACAATCGGCAGCACCGGCGTCGGCTTCTGGCTGATCCAGTAGATCACCGCGCCATGCACCACCAACGCGAGCACGCCAAGCAGAATAGTTTCGCGCCGACTCAGAATGCCCTTGGGCGCACGTTGCAAACGCAACTGCCCCAGCGGCACACGATGCGGCCGGCCGAGATCGACCAACTCGCCACCCGGCGTCTGACGCCACAGCAATTCCTCTGCGCTGGCGGCGGTCTGGACATTGCCCATTGATTCACTCCCTGCGGTCTTTTTGCGTTCTCTACAAAAACTGCCGATCGACCGTTTGTTGAATCCCCCACGGTGGATCGATGGGTGAATCATTGGGCTTGTCGCTTATCTCCGAAAGTAATCTTTAACGTTATGCATAGGTCCTTATGGAATATAAGAATTGATCAATTCCGCCAAAGCCACGTGCCACGCGGGCTGCAGCGATGGGTGAAAAAACGCATGCTTTTCAGGCATTGAAAGTATTCATTCAACGCATCAAATTCGCCTGAGCCGGTTTGCAGGACAACTAATACCAAGTAGATAGTTGATTATTATTTTTTCCCGGAACAACAAAAAAGGCCGGCACACTTTCGTGCGGCGGCCTTTATCGATTACGCGTGGATTATTGTTTGACGAATTCCCCTGCAAGGGTCACTACTTCACCGTCAAAGTTAGTACGGGAACCGGCCGCGCGCACTTTTGCGTAATTGTGATCAGGAGAAAACAATGACCACGCTTGAAATCCGCTATTACCATTCAGACCGACAAACGTGATGGTGGTAGGTTGTCCGGTGCTGTTCTGGAAATGGTAATGCCCGTAGCTGACGTCATAGTTAACGCCGCCCTGGCTGAACGTGCCGCTGAATGTACCGTTGGCGTCGTTGCCATCGGTAATCGTCAGTTTGGCGCCAGCGTTGGCGTTTACATAAGTGCCATTAATGCTCGACATGATTCGATTTCCTTTATCGTTGGGATAAGTGTCTTCCGATGAGAGCAAGTTTCCTCCTGGAAACTCACGACAGTCAGGATGGTTGGACATTCAACTATTGTCCACGCGAGTGACTAACGAAATTGCAATAAGCACCCTTCAACTCGCTCATAACTTATCGCCGTTCGTTCGAGCACTAATTCCAATTCAACTAACGACTGGCATTGGCTTGCTGCACGTTGATAACCGGTACATTAACCGCCGTCTCCGAGCGTGGCGTACCCGCTGGCACCCAGTCATAACTCACAGGTAACGCCCGATAGACCCAGTTGCTGATCGCATCGCTGCCCGGCGCTTTGCCCAGATACGGGCTGACGTATTCCCAGACGTTCTCACCGTTGGCCGTCACCTGGAAAAACCGCCCGTTCATGCCCTCGTCGATCAACGTGTTGCCATTGGGCAAGCGCCGAGCACTGCTGATAAACGAACTGTAGAACGCCCACCCCGGTTGCTTCGAATTGGCTGCGCTGTATTGCCAGACGATCTGGTTTTTCACCGGGTCGATTTCCAACACCCGCGAACCGGAAATCAGCCCAAGCGTGACATTGGGATAACCCGCCGAACCCTGGTTGTCGAACACCAGCAAGTTACCGGCACCAGGCAATCCGGCCGGGATTATGTGTGCATCATGCTGACCGACAAACTGATCCACAGGACGCGGCAGTTTCTGCGCGGTTTTCGGGTTGATCAGCGGCAAATTCGGTCCGAGACGCCAGACCACTTTGCCGCTGCTTTTATCAATGATCGCGATGAAGTTGGCATTGCGTGAGTCGATCAACAGGTTATCCGGATTGAAGCGCTTGTCACCGGCATCAAACCACTTGTTCGGCCCGACCAGGCTGAGGTTGTTGATATGCAGGTAGTCCGGATTTTCGCTGGCGCGCACCAGCTTCAACTGCTCGGCGGTGAAACCGAACTCATTGAGATGCTCCGAGGCCAGCCACTGCCATTTCACCGCGCCTTCGGGGCTGACTTCATAGATCGCATCGTCGATCACCTCGGGCACTTTGAAGCCTTTGACCTTGTGCACCTTGTTCGCCAGCACCACGGTGTTGCCGTTACTCAAACGGCGCTGATCATGGTGTTGTTGCGCGGCGCCACCGGGCGCCTTGTCGCCCCACTGCCAGACGACTTTGCCGCTCCAGTCCAGCTCACCGATGCTCTGATTGCCCAGCCCGTTGCCGGCCGAACCGAGTTTGCCGGGATCCTTTTCACTCAGTTGCAGCAGCACATGCCCGCGCTCGCCGCCGACCAGTTTTGGATCGATGATCGCTGACGGGAAACCTGCCTGTGGCCAGGTTTTCACCTCGTTGCCGTTCATGTCGATCAGGTGTGTCTGCTTGTCGGCGCCGCTGAAAATCACGTACTGGTTGAACGCCTTGTTCGGGTCGTAACGAGTGACGCCCGTCGGGTAAACACTCGGTGCGGCGAAGGCGCCGGCACTGAGCACTGCGCCGGACAGCAACACCGGCAAAGCGGTTTTGATACGCAACATGATGCAGCTCCTTGAGTGACGAATCAGAAGTCGTAGCGACCGGTTACGCCGAGGGTGCGCGGTGTGCCGAGCAGGCCTTCATAGCCGCCGTTGCCGCCCGTCCACAGGGTTGTGTAATAGGTTTTGTCGAAAGCGTTTTTCAGCCACAGCGACACGTCCCACTGGCCTTGGTTGAAGTCGCCGCGCAGGCCGGTGGAAAAGTTGACCACGGCGTAACTCGGGATCTGCCCGTAGTCGGAATCCTCGACCGTACCGACGGCTTTCGAGCGGAATGCATAGCTCGCGGTGACGTAAGGTTCGAAGCCGTTATCCAGATTCCATTTGTATTCGCCGTTGGCGTTGCCGATCCATTTCGAAGCGCCGACCACTTGATGGCCGCTGAGGTCGCAAGACGCTGGAGCACCCGGCGCCTGACTGACTTCCGGCGGGCATGGGGCATCTTTGTACGAGAGGTAGCTGACGTCGTTGTAGGAGCCGTTGATGTTCAAGGTCAGGCCGCGCAGCGGGATCACCGTGCTTTCGAACTCGACACCGCGCGAACGCACGGAACCGGCGTTGGTCAGGTATTGCACGCGGTTTTCGGCGTCGTAGGCGTTCGTCTGGTAAGCGTTGACCTGCGTCCAGAAAACGTTGGCGTTGAGTTGCAGACGGTGATCCCACAGCGTGCTTTTGAAACCGAGTTCGGCGTTGTTCGCGCGTTCGGTGCCGATCAGCAGTGAATCGGCGCCGGCCACCGGAGCGGAACCGACCGCGAGGTTAACCCCGCCGGATTTCTCGCCGTGGGACAGCGTGGCGTAGCCGAGCACATCGTCGGTAATCCGGTAGCTGAGATTGAGCAGCCCGGAGGGACTGGAGCTGTACTGATTCAAGTCGCCGGAATCGTAAGCGCCGGCACGACCGCGTCGCGCCGTGGCCGCAGCGCCCGTTACGGTCGCGCCACCCAGCGGCGCATCGCGCGTGACCCAGGCAGATTTCTCTTCATACGTGCCACGCACCCCGGCGGTGAAATCCAGCCGCTCGCTGAGGTGCCAGGTGCCTTGGGCGAACAACGCAAAACTGTCGGTCTTGATATGGCCGTTGCCGACACTGGTGACGTTGGCCAGCGCACCGGGAGCCGTACCATTCCAGATATCCGCTTGCGGTCCGTAATAGGCGAAGGATTTATTGTCCAGATCCGAGCCGAAGTAGTAAGCGCCGACGACGTAATCAAAGAACTCGCCCTTGGGCGAGGCCAGGCGAAATTCCTGCGAATACTGTTTGTCCTCCACCGACACCCCGGCGTTGTAACTCGCCGGCACGTTGAGGCCGTCGTCGTTGCGCGGGGTGAAATTCCAGAAGCGATAGGAGCTGATTGAGGTCAGCGTGAAGTCGCTCGGCAGCGTCCAGTTGGCTTCCACCGACGTGCCACCCTGATGCACGGTAACGTGCTGGTCGTTGTCCAGATTGACCTTGCGGTGCGAACCGTTGACCAATGTTGCGCCGGCCGCGTTGGCGCGCGACTGGTACAGGTTGACGCCGTTGATGGTCGGCCCGGTGTTGTAGAGCACGCGGGTGCCGGCGCTGGAATCCTCCTCGTTGTAGTCACCGATCCAGCGCAGGTTGAAATCTTCATTGGGCTTGAATAGCAGTTGCGCGCGGAAGCCCTCGCGCGAGCCGCCATTCAAATCATGGCCGTCGTATTCGTTTTTGATGTCACCGTCGCTGCGTGTGCGGTAGGCCGAAAAACGCCCGGCCAGTTGATCGTTGAGCGGGCCGGAAATGGTGCCCTTGGTCTGGAAATACCCGTCCTCGCCGACCGAGGTTTCGATGCTGCGTTCGGGCGTGAAGGTTGGCGCGCGGGTGCTGATATTGATCACCCCGGCGGTGGTGTTTTTGCCGAACAGCGTGCCCTGCGGCCCCCGCAAGACTTCAAGCTGTTCGATGTCCATCAAGTCAAACACCGCCATCCCCGGGCGGCCCAGATAGACGTTGTCGATGTACAGGCCGACGCTGCCTTCCAGGCCATCGCTGGCCGGGTTATTACCCAGGCCGCGGATCGATACGCTGGACTGGCGTGCGTGCATGTAGGCGACGTTGACGCTGGGCACCAGTTGCTGCAAATCCTGAATCCGGTAGACCCGTTGCGTCTCCAGATTCTGCCCGCTAACCACGCTCATCGGCGTTGGTACATCTTGCGAACTTTCTTCGCGGCGGCGGGTGGTGACGGTCACGGTTTCCAGTTGCGAACTGTTGGCAGCGGGCTTGCCGGCCGGCACTGGCGCCGGGGTTTCAGCATCGGCGGCGTAACCGTGAGTCCAGCTCGCGCTCCCTGCCAGCAACAGGGCCAGAGGCAGGCGTTTGAGCCGTCGTGGCGTTAAGGGTGACGCAAGGTTCAACGGACTCATGGCGCGGCTCCTGGTCAAAAAACACACAGACATCTTCAATGCTGTATATTCTTTTAGGTTATTTATTTATGTTTTTACAAAGATTTACTGCATAAGAGATTGCCTTTATAAGGAGTCGACGTAATGCATATCCAATGCATTTCCCGGATATTTTTTATGTGAAAAATGCATATCGACTTGCGCCAACTTCGTCACTTCATCGCCTTGGCTGAACAACGCAGCTTCGTCGCCGGCGCGCAGGCGGTGAACCTGTCGCAGTCGGCGTTCAGCCGCAGCATTCAGGCGCTTGAGCACAGCGTCGGCTGTCAGTTGGTTGATCGCGGGCGCAAGGAATTGCCACCGACCAAACAAGGTCAGGTCTTGCTCGAACATGCGCGGCGGCTGGTCAGCGGCGCGCAGCAGATGGCCAACGAGATCAGCCAGTTCAATGGGCTGGAGGCCGGGGAATTGCGCTTCGGATGTGGGCCTGCGCCGGCGGCAGGTTTGATTCCACGGGCGATTGGCAGCTTCATCGGGCGCTATCCGAAAGCGCGGGTGCAGTTCCAGGTCGATGACTGGCAGAGCCTGAGCAAGCGATTACTCAGCGAAGAGTTTGAATTCTTTGTCGCTGACACTCGGCACTTCGAGGCCGATCCGGATTACCTGACCTACCGGCTGCGACCGCGCAAGTGGCATTTCTGTTGCCGCGCAGGGCATCCATTGGCCGGGTTTGATCGGGTCACCGCCGAGCAATTGATGAGCTATCCGCTGGCGGTAAGTATTCGTCCGCCGAACCTGCGCAAGGTCATTGTCGACCTCAGTGGGCGGCCGGATTTCACGCCGAATGTCGAATGTGAAAACAGCTCCAGTTTGCTCAGTGTGGTGCTGCGTTCGGATGCGATCGGGATTGTCGGGGCATATTCCGATGCGCTGCATCAAGCCAAGGGAGAGTTGATGTGTTTGCGCATCGAAGGGTTGGCCGATGATCTTGAGGAGTTGTACACCCGTTACGGGATCGTCAGCCGGGCGGGGTATCGGTTGTCGCCGTTGGCCGAGGCGATGATTGAGCAGATCAAGGCGATTGATGCGGTAGATGAGGAGGTCTGTTCACTGGACGGACTCGCTGTCTGATCTACCGCTATCGCGAGCAGGCTCACTCCTGCATTTGAAATGCGCGCACCTGTAGGAGTGAGCCTGCTCGCGATGGCGTAAGTTCAGGCACCGATGCACTGCCTGCATAAAACCCATTCCCCAAATGCACTTGCCGAACACCCCCACCGAAAGCGAAAACCCTCGCCTGTCCCATTGACCGGTGAACCCCATGCCCACCCCGCCAAACCCCGTACGCAATGTGCTGTACATCATGTGCGATCAACTGCGCCGCGATTACCTGTCCTGCTACGGCCATCCGCATCTGCACACGCCAAACATCGATCGCCTCGCCGCTGCCGGCGTACGTTTCAGCCGCGCCTACACCCAAGGCACGATCTGCGGCCCATCGCGGATGTCGGCCTACACCGGACGTTATGTCAGCAGCCATCAAGTGGCGTGGAACGCCGTGCCGCTGCCGCTGGAAGAACTGACGATTGGCGATTACCTGCGCCCGCACGGCATTCGTACCGCACTGGTCGGCAAGACCCACGCCACGGCGAATGTCGATGCCTTGCAACGCCTGGCGATCAATCCCGAAAGCGAGCAAGCCGAAATCCTCAACGAAGTCGGTTTCGAACCCTACATGCGCCACGACGGCATCTACCCCGACGACCCGCTGTTCGACGACAAACGCGAATCCGCGCCCTACACCCATTACCTGCGTGAACACGGCTTCGACGGCAAAAACCCCTGGCACGACTGGGCCAATGCCGCCGAAGGCGAAAACGGCGAAATCCTCAGCGGCTGGAAAATGCGTCATGCGAATTTGCCAGCACGAATTCCCGAGCAACACTCGGAGACTGTCTACACTACAAATCGAGCCATCGACTTCATCACCGAGCAAGGCGAGAAATCGTGGTGTTTACACCTCTCGTATATCAAACCGCACTGGCCTTACATCGTACCAGCACCGTACCACGCCTTGTACAGTACGAAATCGATTCTCGAAGCGGTCCGCGCGACGCCCTCCGAAGCCAGCAAACACCCCGTATACACTGCGTTTCGCCAGCATGAGGAAAGCCTCAACTTTTCCCGCGATTCAGTACGATTGACTGTAATCCCTACGTACATGGGTCTGATCAAGCAGGTGGATGATCAACTCGGACGGCTGTTCGATTTTCTGCAGAGCAACGGTCGCTGGGATGACACTTTGATCGTGTTCACCAGCGATCACGGCGACTTTCTCGGTGATCACTGGCTCGGCGAGAAGGAGTTTTTGCTGGAGCAGGCGGTGGGGGTGCCGTTGATCGTGCGCGACCCTCGGGCGGCGGCGGATGTCACCCGGGGAACCGTCGATGATCGACTGACAGAAACCATCGATGCGTTGCCGACGTTTCTTCAGGCATTGGGATTGCCGGGCGCGGAGCATCGGCTTGAAGGGCGTTCGTTGATCCCGCTTCTGCACGGTGAACATCCGGACTGGCGCCGCTATGCAATCAGCGAATACGACTACGCCTTCCAGGCGCCGGCACGTGAGCGTTTGGGCCAGCCGATTGATCGTTGCCGGATGACCATGGTGCGCAGCGAGCGCTGGAAATACCTGGCGTACGACGGCTTTCGGCCGCAGTTGTTTGATCTGCTCAATGATCCGCAGGAGTTGCGTGATCTGGGGGATGACCCGGCGTATGCAGCGGTGCGCGAGGAGCATGCGGGGTATTTGTTTGAGTGGGTGCGGGGGTTGAAGCGGCGCACCACGATCAGTCATCGGGAGATAGATTTGCGCGGGCAGCGGTTTCGCTACGGTGAGCCGGAGACCGAGAAGGTTGTTCAGATTGGTGTTTGGTAGCGGGAAGAGCCCCTCACCCTAACCCTCTCCCTGTATGTACCGGAGACATGGTGGACACATGTTCGGAGACATAGTGGACGGTTTT
>NZ_AKJR01000222.1:0-14981 GCF_000282235.1 Pseudomonas sp. GM24
CCCACAAGGAACGCATCAAGCCTGATATTTCCGCCAATTCCTATAACAAGAAACCGGAGAACCACTCATGTCGTTAAGCGTGTTCGACCTGTTCAAGATTGGCATCGGCCCCTCCAGTTCCCACACCGTCGGCCCGATGCGTGCTGCTGCGCGTTTCGCCGAAGGCCTGCGACGTGAAAATCTGCTGACCACCACCGCCAGCGTTCGCGTCGAACTCTACGGCTCCCTCGGCGCCACGGGTAAAGGTCACGGCAGCGACAAAGCCGTGTTGCTCGGCCTCGAAGGCGAACACCCCGACACCGTCGATACCGAAACCGTCGCCGCACGCCTGCAAGAAATTCGCGGCAACGGCCGACTGAATCTGCTCGGTGAGCACAGCATTGCGTTCAACGAGAAAGAACACCTGGCAATGATCCGCAAGCCGTTGGCCTATCACCCCAACGGCATGATCTTCCGCGCCTTCGATGCGGCGGGCCTGCAGATTCGCAGCCGCGAGTACTACTCGGTGGGTGGTGGTTTCGTCGTCGACGAGGATGCCGCCGGTGCCGACCGCATCGTCGAAGACGCCACACCGCTGACCTTCCCGTTCAAAAGTGCCAAAGACTTGCTCGGTCATTGCGCCACCTACGGTCTGTCGATCAGCCAGGTGATGCTGACCAACGAAAGCGCTTGGCGCCCGGAAGCGGAAACCCGCGCCGGACTGCTGAACATCTGGCAGGTGATGCAGGACTGCGTGGCTGCAGGTTGCCGTAACGAAGGTATTTTGCCGGGCGGCTTGAAGGTCAAACGTCGTGCGGCAGCGCTGCATCGGCAACTGTGCAAAAACCCGGAATCAGCGTTGCGCGATCCGTTGTCGGTGCTCGACTGGGTCAACCTCTACGCCTTGGCAGTCAACGAAGAAAACGCCAATGGTGGCCGCGTGGTTACCGCACCGACCAACGGCGCGGCGGGGATTATTCCGGCGGTATTGCATTACTACATGCGTTTTATCCCCGGCGCGAATGACGACGGCGTCGTACGGTTTCTGCTGACGGCGGCGGCCATCGGCATTCTCTACAAGGAAAACGCCTCGATCTCCGGCGCCGAAGTCGGTTGTCAGGGTGAAGTCGGCGTGGCCTGTTCGATGGCGGCCGGGGCATTGTGCGAAGTGCTCGGCGGCAGCGTGCAGCAAGTCGAGAACGCCGCGGAAATCGGCATGGAACACAACCTCGGTCTGACCTGCGACCCGATTGGCGGACTGGTGCAGGTGCCGTGCATCGAGCGCAATGCCATGGGCTCGGTGAAAGCCATCAACGCGGTACGCATGGCCATGAGAGGCGACGGCCAGCATTTCGTCTCCCTCGACAAAGTCATCCGCACCATGCGCCAGACCGGCGCCGACATGAAAAGCAAATACAAAGAGACCGCCCGCGGCGGTCTGGCGGTCAACATTATCGAATGCTGAGCCTTATTCAACTCGGCCTCCCTCAGGGAGACGATCGTACTTAGCCCCCTCTCCCCCGGGAGAGAAACGTAACTAGCTCCCTCTCCCTCCGGGAGAGGGCTGGGGTGAGGGGCCTTTGATCTTGATCTAGCCCCGACCCTCGAACCACATTTTCAAGGAGCCACGCATGTCCACCGAACAACTGTCGAAAACCCCGCTGCACGCTCTGCACCTCGAACTCGGCGCCCGCATGGTGCCGTTCGCCGGCTACGACATGCCGGTGCAGTACCCGCTTGGCGTGATGAAAGAACACCAACACACCCGTGAGCAGGCCGGGCTGTTTGACGTCTCGCACATGGGCCAGATTCGCCTGACCGGCGCCAACGCCGGCAAAGCCCTGGAAACCCTGGTGCCGGTGGACATCATCGACCTGCCGGTGGGCATGCAGCGTTACGCGATGTTTACCAACGACAACGGCGGCATTCTCGATGACCTGATGGTCGCCAACCTCGGCAACGATGAACTGTTTCTGGTGGTCAACGCCGCGTGCAAGGATCAGGACCTGGCTCACCTGCAACAACACATTGGCGATCAGTGCACCATTACGGCGCTGTTCGAAGAGCGGGCGCTGCTCGCGTTGCAAGGCCCGACGGCCGTTACAGTGCTGGCGCGTCTTGCGCCGGAAGTAGCAAAGATGACCTTCATGCAATTCAACCGCGTGTCGTTGCTCGGCGTGGATTGCTTCGTCAGCCGTTCGGGTTACACCGGTGAAGACGGTTTCGAAATCTCCGTTCCGGCTGCCGATGCCGAGAAACTCGCCCGCGCCCTGCTCGCCGAACCGGAAGTCCAGGCCATCGGCCTCGGTGCCCGCGATTCGCTGCGTCTGGAAGCCGGCCTGTGCCTGTACGGCCACGACATGAACACCGAGACCACGCCGATCGAAGCGAGCCTGTTGTGGGCGATTTCCAAGCCGCGCCGCGCTGATGGCGCACGGGCTGGCGGTTTCCCGGGGGCAGAGACTGTTTTCGCTCAACAACAGAACGGCGTCGCGCGCAAACGCGTCGGCCTGCTGCCGCAAGAACGTACGCCTGTGCGTGAAGGCGCGGAAATCGTCAACGAAGCCGGCGAAATCATCGGCAGCGTGTGCAGTGGCGGTTTCGGTCCGACCTTGGGCGGGCCGCTGGCGATGGGTTACCTCGACAGTGCTTATGTAACACTCGACACACCGGTCTGGGCCATCGTTCGTGGGAAAAAGGTGCAAATGCTTGTAAGCAAAATGCCATTTGTTCCACAACGCTACTATCGCGGTTGATTGACTGTTTCTATAAGTAACGCGATTGCGTTATGCGTGCACTAATGTGTAACGCAATCGCCACAAAAAAGTGCATTTTCTAACATTCGATTCGCATTTGAACCTTGCTTATAACGTTCGAAAACAATTGAACAAGCGAATCGTCTAAGACCGCACTAGCGAACCGACTAAGTGCCAGCAAGCGTAGGAAAACCGGGCTCTTCACGGGGCTTGTTTTTTCTCCCGTAGTTGGCGTAGAGTTTGTCCACTGTGTTTGCATGGGTCAGCTTTGAATCGTGACCTGGGCAGTAGCCTACAAGTTAGCTACATCCCGTTCGACGTCTTCTTACTCTCCTGCAACCAGCCCCAGTACTCTTTCATGAGAAAGAGACTGTCATCAATTTTTGCGTCAAAGGAAATAAGAAATGTCCACACGTCAGAGCGGTACCGTCAAGTGGTTTAACGACGAGAAAGGTTTTGGTTTTATCACTCCAGAAAGCGGTCCGGATCTGTTCGTGCATTTCCGCGCCATTCAGGGCAACGGCTTCAAAAGCCTGAAAGAAGGCCAGAAAGTGACCTTCGTTGCTGTGCAGGGCCAGAAAGGCATGCAGGCTGACGAAGTACAAGCAGAAGCCTGATTTTCTGTTACGAAAAAGCCCCTGATATTGATATCAGGGGCTTTTTTGTGCGCGCGAATCCGTAAAATGGCGCTTCATTTTGCATCCAGAGGCTGCCATGTCGAAAAACCTGCTCACGCCCCAAGGGGACTTTCCTCCCGTTGGCCTAGGTCGTCGCCTGGCAGCGATGTTCTATGACTTTCTGCTGTGCACCGCACTGCTGATCGTCACCGGCTTCGTTTACAAAATGATCCAGGCCGCGATCATCGGTGAAGAGCGTCTGCGGGTAATGACCGATGCCGGCAAGCTCGACGGTGATCCGCTCTACTCCACCGTGCTGCTGTTGGTGCTGTTTGCGTTCTTCGCCAAGTTCTGGACCCATGGCGGGCAGACATTGGGCATGCAGGTGTGGGGCATTCGCGTGCAGAACGCCAATGGCACGGCGATCAGCCTGTGGCAGGCGCTGTTGCGGTTTATGGTGTCGATTGCGTCGTGGCTGTGCGTAGGGCTGGGATTCTTCTGGTCGCTGTATGACAAGCAGAAGCGCACCTGGCATGACATCTATTCGGATACCCGCCTCGTCCGAATCCCGAAGAAGACCAAATAACTTCCAGACACCAAAAACTACTGTAGGAGTGAGCCTGCTCGCGATAGCGGTGTGTCAGTCAACATAATTGTTATCTGACACACCGCTATCGCGAGCAGGCTCACTCCTACAGGTTTAATTGTTGCCTGAAAGACCTCAGGCGTTACCGGCCAGCTTCATCCGTGCGGCCTGGGTGAAATCCAGCATGCGCTTCAACGGCCGGATCGCCTGCGGAATCAACGCCGGATCAACAAAGATCTCGTTCGTGCCTTCCTTCAAGCTCTTGAGCGTGCGCTCAAGGGTGTTCATGGCCATCCACGGGCAATGCGCGCAACTGCGGCACGCGGCGCCGTTACCGGCGGTTGGCGCTTCGATGAAGACCTTGTCCGGGCACAACTGCTGCATCTTGTAGAAGATGCCACGGTCGGTCGCGACGATCAGCGTCTTGTTCGGCAACGACTGTGCAGCGGCAATCAACTGGCTGGTCGAGCCCACGGCGTCTGCCAGCTCGATCACCGAAGTCGGCGATTCCGGGTGCACCAGAATCGCGGCGTCCGGGTACAGCGCCTTCATGTCTTCGAGTTGCTTGGACTTGAACTCTTCGTGAACGATGCAGGCACCGTCCCAGAGCAGCATGTCGGCGCCGGTCTTGCGCTGAATGTAGGTGCCGAGGTGCTTGTCAGGGCCCCAAATGATCGTCTCGCCGTTGTCCATCAGGCTTTCGACGATTTCCAGTGCGCAACTCGACGTTACTACCCAGTCAGCACGAGCCTTTACCGCTGCGGAGGTGTTGGCGTAGACCACCACCGTGCGCTCCGGGTGCTGATCACAGAACGCCGAGAACTCGTCGACCGGGCAACCCAGGTCGAGCGAGCAGGTCGCGTCCAGCGTTGGCATCAGCACGCGTTTTTCCGGGTTGAGAATCTTCGCGGTCTCGCCCATGAACTTCACGCCGGCGACCACTACGGTCTTGGCCGGATGAGCGTTGCCGAAGCGGGCCATTTCCAGGGAGTCAGAGACACAACCACCGGTTTCTTCGGCCAGAGCCTGAATCACCGGATCGCAATAAAAGTGGGCCACCAGCACCGCGTCCTGAGCCTTCAGCTCGGCGGCAATGGCGGTACGGTAATAAGCCTCTTCCTCAGCGGTCAGCGTTTTGGGCTGTTTGGCATCGAGGTGGGCTTGAACCAGAAGGCGTTCGGAAATCTGCGTCATGTTCGCAAGACCTGCAGGCGCGTTCGCGCGAAAGTCGAGTATACACCCGGCTCCGGACCGCTTGAGGGTACCGCCGGGAGAGTGAGTATTATCAGGCACGGACAGCATTGAAGCTGCGCAAGGCTACAGAATATCCCGTTGATACAAAAGATGATTCTGACCTGCGTCAGCGCTGCGGGTATTGAAATAACGCATAGCGAAATTGCAGGCAAAAAAAAACCCGGAAATCCTCACTTTCGTGGGCCTTCCGGATTTTCTAAACCGCCAAATATGGTGGGTCGTGTGGGATTCGAACCTACGACCAATTGGTTAAAAGCCAACTGCTCTACCAACTGAGCTAACGACCCGCTGTGTGGTGGCGCGTATAATACTGATTTTTAAGGACTATTCAACACCTTTTTGAAAATAATCAAAAATAAGGTGTTGGATCACTTACACCAGCGGCCGCGAAGCCTTCTGCGCGCAGGCGGCAGCTGTCGCATTTACCGCACGCACGGCCATCATCGTCGGCCTGATAGCAGGAAACGGTGAGGCCATAATCAACGCCGAGCTTCACGCCCGCCTGCACGATCTGCGCCTTGCTCAGGTTCTGCAACGGCGCCTGAATACGGAAACCGTTGCCTTCCACACCGGCCTTGGTCGCCAGGTTGGCCATGCGCTCGAACGACTCGATGAACTCCGGACGGCAATCCGGATAGCCCGAGTAATCCACCGCATTAACACCAATGAAGATATCGCGGGCGCCGAGCACTTCCGCCCAACCCAACGCCAGCGACAAGAACACCGTGTTGCGCGCTGGCACGTACGTCACTGGAATGCCTTCGCCCAGCTCTTCAGGGATGTCGATGCTGGCGTCGGTCAGGGCTGAGCCGCCCATGCCATTGAGGTTCAGGCCAATCACCTTGTGCTCGACCACACCCAAGTCGCGGGCGACGCGGGCGGCGGCGTGCAATTCGGCATGGGAACGCTGGCCATAGTCAAAGCTCATGGTGTAGCAGCGATAGCCTTCGGCTCGGGCCATGGCCACTACAGTGGCCGAGTCCAGACCACCGGACAGCAGAATGACCGCACGTTTTTCGGTGGTGTTCAGTTGTTCGGTCATCTCAGCGCCCCGGCTCGTCATTCCACAAATATTTATGCAACTGCAATTGCAACCGCACCGGCAGGTTGTCCGCCACCACCCAGTCCGCCAGATCGCGAGCATTGAGATCATGGTGACTTGGGGAAAACAGCACTTCGCCGGCACGTCGATCAAGACCGTACTGAATCAGTTTGGAGACGGCCCAGTCATAGTCGTCGCGCGAGCAGATGACAAACTTCACCTGATCGTTGGGCGTCAGCAGTTCGATGTTCTCGTAACGGTTGCGATGGGCTTCTTTCGAATCCGGCGTCTTCAGGTCGACAACGCGACTGACGCGCGGATCGACAGCCGAGACGTCGAGGGCGCCGCTGGTTTCCAGCGAGACCTCATAACCGGCATCACACAATTGTTTGAGCAAAGGAATGGCATTGGGCTGTGCCAACGGCTCACCGCCGGTGACACAGACGTAGCGCGGGCGAAATCCGGCCACTTGCTCGAGGATGTCGTCGAGGGTGCGCACGGTACCGCCACTGAAGGCATAGGCGCTGTCGCAGTATTGGCAACGCAATGGGCAACCGGTCAGGCGCACAAAAACCGTGGGCAGCCCGGCAGTCCGCGTTTCCCCCTGCAAAGAGTAGAAAACTTCGGTGATTCTCAATGTGTCTTGCATAGTCGCCACGGGCGTAACAGCTAAACAGGCTGTCCGCCTCCGTCAGGCACTTCAGGCAATCCCGCCAACGCGTAGACCGCAAGAAGCGTGTTTCAGAAAAAGGGCGTGAATTCTAACGAAAAAACCCGCGACAAGCGCGGGTTTCTTCCAAACGGGTCAAGCCTGCTTACATGCGTTGCAGATCGCGTTGGGCCAACTGAGCAGCCGAGGTACCCGGATATTGGGCCACCACCTGCTGCAGAATGCCTTTGACCTTGTCGGTATGACCGAGGCGGCGCTCTACATCAGCCAGCTTGTACAGCGAATCCGGCACTTTGGCGTGCTTGGGATACAGCTGCGAAACCTTGGCGAAAGCCTGACCTGCGCCTTGCAGATCGCCTTTGGCCAGATTCACTTCACCCAACCAGTACTGGGCGTTACCCGCGTATTGGCTGTTCGGGTATTTGCGCAGGAAAGCGGCAAAAGCCTGGCTGGCCTTGTCGAAATCCTTGGCTTTGATCAGGTCGAAAGCGGCATCGTAATACAGCTTTTCCTTGGCCGGATCACCCGGTTCACTGCTTGCAGCAGGTGCCTGGGCAGCAGCCCCGGCGCCAGCAGCAGCACCGGCAGCAGCACTTGCATCGCCACCGGCAGAAGAATTCTCAGGAGTCGCGGCAGGTGCAACGCCGGATCCTATGCGCCGATCAAGATCCTGGTATCGCTCCAGGGACTCCTGCTTCATGCGCGCAACCTGATTCTGCAGTTCTTCGATCACACCTTGCTGGCGCGATATCTGATCCTGCATCTGTTGCAATTGGTTGAACAGCATGCCTTGTGCCGAGGCAGGGGCCGAAGCCGCTCCCCCGGCATAGGCGCCGTTCGTACCGTAACCTGCAGGCGGATAACTGCTCCCGCTATTGTTATAACCGGAGTTGTCATCGACCACAGGAACCGCAGCCCACGCCGCAAGCGGCGCGAGGCTGAGAGCCAGAACAGTTACAGCACGACGGCACGTTCGCATATCGAATTACTTACGCAGTTCGACGCGACGGTTTTGAGCCCAGGACTGCTCGTCGTTGCCGGTAGCAACTGGACGCTCTTCGCCGTAGGAAACCAGTTCCAGCTGAGCTGGGGAAACACCTTGCAGTACCAGGTAGCGCTGAACGGCTTTCGCACGACGCTCGCCCAGTGCCATGTTGTACTCACGAGTACCACGTTCGTCGGTGTTGCCTTCCAGAACAACGCGAGCGCCGTTTGCTTTCAGGTCTTTGGCGTGAACGTCCAGAGCGCGCATGGCTTCTGGCTTCAGGTCCGAGCTGTCGTATTCGAAGTAGAAGGTGGTGATTGCGCGCAGAGCAGCTTCTTCGCTCAGGGAACCGTCAACGGCACCAGTGTTTGCGCCGTAACCAGCGTTTGGATCAACAGCGCCTTCACCGGCGTTGTCGCCGCCTTTGGACGAGCAACCTACAGCTACAGCCATGGCCAGAGCCAGCGCAGCAAATTTACCAAACTTCAGCATTTCCATCGTGAAACTCCTAATGAACCCCAGTGTGTTAAGTAAAACGTGTAGCGCCCGCTCACTTCAGGTAAGGGGACCAGGACGGTTCTCTGACTTCGCCTTGAGCGGTAGGAAGCGGGAGCCTAACGCGTCCATTAATGGACACGAGCATCAAGACTCCCCGGCCCTGTTGGCGGGTGGCGTAGATTACCATGGTGCCGTTGGGCGCAACAGTAGGTGACTCGTCCAGAGTGCTATCAGTGAGGATCTTTACACTACCTCGCTGCAGATCCTGAGCTGCCACCTTGAAATTGGTGAAGCCATCCTGACGATGGATCATCACCAAAGTCTTTTCATCTGCCGAAAGTTTCGGGTTGGCATTGTAGTTACCTACAAACGTCACACGCTCGGCACCACCGCCACTGGCGCTGGTTTTGTAGATCTGAGGCTTGCCGCCGCGGTCCGAGGTGAAGTAGATGGTCGAGCCATCCTTGCCCCAGTACGGCTCGGTGTTGATGCCAGGACCTGCGGTCACGCGGGTGATCTGACGCGAAGCCAGATTCATCACATAGATGTCCGGGTTACCGTCTTTCGACAGTACGAACGCCAGGCGATCACCATTCGGCGACCAGGCTGGCGCGCCGTTCAGGCCTTCGAAATTGGTGATTTGCTCACGGCGACCGGTGTCGATGTTCTGCATGAAGATGCGCGGACGCTTCTGCTCGAACGACACGTAGGCGATGCGCTTGCCATCCGGTGCGAAGCGCGGCGACAGAATCGGCTCACGCGATTGCAACAGCGTCACGGCGCGAGCACCGTCGTAGTCCGAACGCTGCAGGGTGTAACGGGTGTTCTTCTCGGAGAAGCGCTCGGCCGTCACGTACAGCAGACGCGTCGAGAACGCACCTTCAATACCGGTCAGTTTCTGGAACGACTGATCGGAGATGAAGTGCGCCATGTCGCGCAATTGCTCGGTGGTACCGGAAACACTGCCGTCTGCCACTTTTTGCTCGGTGGCTACGTTGAACAGCGCCCACTGCACCTGCAAGCGACCGCCCGCTGGCGCAATGCTGCCGACCATCATGTATTGAGCACCCACCGCCTTCCAGTCACGGAAGATGATTTCGCTCGGCTGGCTTGGCTGGCTGATCATGTTTTGCTTTGGAATCGGCGAGTAGTAGCCCGAGTTGCGCAAATCGTTACCAATGATTTCAGCCATGTCGTCCGGCAGCACGGCACCGCCCTGCATACCAAACGGTACAACGGCGATCGGGGTTGCCCGATCGCTGCCGCTGGTGACCAGAATGTTCTTTTCATCCGCCATCGCGATCCCTGCCATGCAGCAGATCACGACCAGCATTCCTCGAAGAAGGTTTCTCACAAGGCTAGATCCTCAGGTGTGAATGTCATCTTGAATGAACGATACGGAGCGAAATCGCTCGGCTTCATTCCCTGCATTTCTGTCAAACGTCCAATATTTTTGACCGCTGCCACTGCCGAAGCATCGAACGGACCATCGCCACTGGATTTGGCCACGCTGACCGAAGTCACCGTACCGTCCGGCAACATGCCGATCTGCAACACCACCGTCATGCCTTTGCGTGCCGAAGGTGGACGGGCCCAGCCTTCTGCAGCTCGCGCACGAATCAGGTCATCGAAACTGCCCGCGACTTCGTCGCCCTGCTCATCGGCCAAGGCCTGCTGGCGCTGCGGCGTATCGGAAAGCAAATCGGCCAAGGCCTGAGCCTTTTTGTCTTCGGTCGATTTACGTGCTGCATCCTGCGCTTTCTTCTTCGCAGCATCGGCAGCAGCTTTCTTCTTCGCTTCGTCGGCGATTTTCTTCTTCGCCTCTTCAGCTTCAGCTTTCTTCTTGGCGTCTTCGGCGGCTTTCTTCTTCGCGTCTTCGACGATCTTCTTCTTGGCTTCTTCAGCGGCTTCTTTCTTGGCTTCTTCCTTAGCCTCTTCTTCAGCCTTCTTCTTGGCTATATCAGCCAATTGTTTCTCTTCGGCCTTCTTGGCTTCGGCTTTCTTCGCGTCGTCAGCTTTCTTGGCGTCATCCGCCTTTTTAGCTTCATCCGCTTTTTTAGCCTCATCGGCCTTCTTGGCTTCCTCGGCTTTTTGAGCCGCTTCTTCTTTCTTTTGTTCCGCAGCGGCCTTGATCTCTTCCTGCTCGACCTTTTTCTGTTCCATCTGCTCGACTTCAGTCTGGCGCGCGGCGGATTTCTTCGCCTCACCCGCAATCTTCTGATTGGTCTGGGTGGTTGCCTGACTTTTCGATTTCAGTTGGTACAGGGTCGCCTGGACAATCGGCTTGGCCGGCGGCAGCTCTGGTGTGAAGGCAAAACTGACGAACAGCATGCCGAACACCAGCACGTGCAGGACAATTGCCAGAACACTAGGCCAGAAGTAGCTTTCCGAGGCGGACGGCTCTCGCTGTTGCTGCATCAGGGGGCCTCGGTAATCAAACCAACATTACCGACCCCGGCTTTCTGCAACCCGCCCATGGCGCCCATGACAGAACCATAGTCGACGGTCTTGTCACCGCGGATGAAGACCTGGGTACGCTTGCCGCCTTCGGTGCCGGCACGAATGATCTTGGTCACCGCGTCGGTCATTTGCGGCAGGGTCATGGCCCTGTCCTGTTGCTTCTCGGTGTCGACTTCGCTGCCAAGGTTCCAGTAGTAGGTCTTGTCAGCCTTGATCGAAATAGTCAGGACCTGCGTGTTGTTGTCCTGCGGCAAGGCTTCGCTGGAAACCTTGGGCAGATCAACTTTCACGCCCTGATTGAGCATCGGCGCGGTCACCATGAAGATGACCAGCAGCACCAACATCACGTCGATGTATGGCACCACGTTCATCTCGGCGACCGGCTTGCGCTTTTTGCGAGCTCGAGCGATTAAAGCCATTGGAAATTACCTGCTTATTCTTCGCTGGTGTGCACTTTGCGGTGCAGGATCGCCTGGAATTCATCGGCGAAGGTGTAGTAGCGGCTCAGCAAGGTTTCGCTGCGGGCAGAGAAACGGTTGTAAGCGATAACTGCCGGGATTGCCGCGAACAGGCCGATCGCGGTGGCGATCAGGGCTTCGGCGATACCCGGGGCCACAGTGGCCAGGGTGGCTTGCTGGGCGCTGGCCAGACCGCGGAAGGAGTTCATGATGCCCCACACGGTACCGAACAGACCGATGTACGGGCTGACCGAACCGACAGTGGCGAGGAACGGCAGGCTCTGCTCCAGTTTCTCTTCTTCGCGGGAGATGGCGACGCGCATGGCCCGGGCCACGCCTTCCATCACCGCTTCAGGATCGACGCCTGGCTGCTGACGCAGACGCGAGAACTCCTTGAAGCCGGCACGGAAGATCTGCTCAACGCCCGAATCCGGATCCGGGTTGCTGCCCGCCTGACGGTACAGCTTGGACAGGTCGATACCCGACCAGAAGCGCTCTTCGAAGCTCTCCAGGGCGCGTCGACCGGCGCGCAGCAGATTGCTGCGCTGAAAGATCATGATCCATGAGGTCACCGATGCGGCCACCAGGGTCAACATTACCAACTGCACCACGATGCTGGCATTGCTGACCAGGCTCCACATGGAGGAATGGTCGACGACGTTAGCTTCCACGCTTTATCTCCTGCTTTGAGTGTGTACCCGGGCCGACCGCGTCGGCGAAGGCCGCACGCAAATCTTCGGGAAGGGCCCGGGGTTTCAAACTGTTAGTGCGCACACAGGCCACCAAAAACTGCCCCTCACAGAGCAGCACATTATCCGTTGCCCGCCTGACCTGCTGTTTGAAGCGCAGGCTGACCCGGTTCAATTCGATTACATCAGCGCTTACCAGCAGTTCGTCGTCCAGTCGCGCCGGCGCGTGATAGCGCGCTTCGCTGGAGTGCACGACAAACAACAGGTCCTCCCCTGCCAGCTGCGATTGGGCAAAGCCCAGTTCGCGAAGCCGCTCGGTTCGAGCCCGTTCCATAAACTTGAGGTAATTAACGTAATACACGATGCCGCCCGCATCGGTGTCCTCGTAATAAACGCGACAACGATGTGCGAACGGCTCAAGCCCGTTTTGCGCGCGCATACTCTAGTGCTTACTCCTCAGGTTGCCAATCCGGCCAGGCAACTGTTTTTCATGGTTTCAGAGCTTTACCGCAAAAGTACCGTCCTGTGACCGTACAAACCCTGAATAAATCGACAACAAATGTGTATTAATCGTCCACGGCATCGAGAAACTCGTCTGCCACGGGCATTTCACCCATTCGTGACGGAATGTTTAAACCGAAGTGCAGGTACGCATGGCGCGTCACCACCCTGCCCCGTGGCGTGCGCATGATGTAACCCTGCTGGATCAGATACGGTTCCAGCACATCCTCAATGGTGTGACGTTCTTCACTGATCGCAGCGGCGAGGCTGTCGATACCGACCGGGCCGCCATCGAACTTCTCGATCATGGTCAACAGCAGACGCCGGTCCTGATGATCGAAACCATGCTCGTCGACGTCCAGCAGGTTCAGCGCCAGATCCGCCACCGCTTTGGTGATGTGGCCCTTGGCGCGGACTTCGGCGAAGTCACGCACGCGGCGCAACAGACGGTTGGCGATTCGCGGCGTACCACGGGCACGACGTGCGATTTCGAACGAACCTTCCGGATCCAGCGGCAGACCGAGAATCGCCGCCGAACGGCTGACAATCGTCGCCAGATCGGCCGTGCTGTAGAACTCAAGACGCTGGACAATACCGAAGCGGTCACGCAACGGGTTGGTCAGCATGCCGGCGCGAGTGGTTGCGCCCACCAAAGTGAACGGCGGCAGATCGAGTTTGATCGAACGCGCGGCCGGCCCTTCACCGATCATGATATCGAGCTGGAAATCTTCCATCGCCGGGTACAGCACTTCTTCAACGATCGGCGACAGGCGATGGATTTCGTCGATGAACAGCACGTCGTGCGGTTCGAGGTTGGTCAGCAGCGCCGCCAGATCACCCGGACGCTCAAGTACCGGACCGGATGTGCTCTTGATAGACACGCCCATTTCCTGGGCAATGATGTTCGCCAGCGTGGTCTTACCCAGACCCGGCGGGCCGAAGATCAGGGTGTGGTCGAGGGATTCGCTACGACCACGGGCAGCCTGAATGAACAGTTCCATCTGCTCGCGCACGGTCGGCTGGCCAATGTAGTCGGCCAGACTGACCGGTCGAATGGCCCGGTCCTGGACTTCTTCGCGCTCACGCGGGCTGTGCGCGGCGGTGATCAGACGATCAGCTTCAATCACTTAAATCATTCCCTTCAGGGCACGGCGGATCAGGTCTTCACTGCTCAAATTCTTGTCCTTGATGGCGGTAATCGCCTTGCTCGCTTCCTGCGGCTTGTAGCCCAGGGAAATCAGCGCGCTGACCGCATCGTTCTCGGCGGTATTGACCGGCGCCGGACCATCAGGCTGATTCGGCACCAGGGCAAACATCGCCGGCGAAGTTTCCCAGGCCTTGAAGCGGTCTTTCAACTCAACCAGCAAGCGCTCGGCGGTTTTCTTGCCGACTCCCGGCACTTTGGTCAAGGCCGAGGTGTCCTGCGACTGCACACAGCGGATCAGCTCATCGACTTCCAGGCTCGACATCAACGCCAGGGCCAATTTTGGCCCGACACCATTGAGACGGATCAACTCGCGAAAAAAGTCTCGCTCACGCTTGCCGGCAAAACCATAGAGTAACTGCGCGTCTTCGCGTACGACCAAATGGGTGTGCAGGGTCAGCGGTTCACCGACCGACGGCAGACGATAAAGGGTGGTCATGGGCACTTCCAGCTCATACCCGAGGCCGTTTACATCCAGAATCAGGTGCGGCGGCTGTTTCTCAGCCAGGGTGCCGCGCAAGCGTCCAATCACGTTTCAGATCCTTGAGCGTTGGCCAGCCGTGGGCTGGCGACTATCGAAAGACGAATTTCGCGCCGACGACTCAGGCGCAGGAAATCCACTTTCAAGAAAATTGATGCTGATGCTATCAGAGACGCAGGCGCCCGCCACGACTGCGTGCCGCTCCCAAACCGTGGGGCAGCAGACTGGAACGCGTGTGCGCATGGCAAATGGCAATGGCCAGGGCGTCCGAGGCATCGATTTGTGGTTTGCTGGTCAGTTTGAGCATGTGCATGACCATCATTTGCACCTGTTCTTTATTCGCCGCGCCGGTGCCGACCACAGCCTGTTTAACTTGAGTGGCGGTGTACTCGGCGATCTCCAGACTCTCTTCAGCGCCAGCCACGATTGCAGCGCCGCGAGCCTGACCGAGCTTCAGCGCCGAATCGGCGTTTTTCGCCATAAAGACTTTTTCGATGCCCATGGTCACCGGACCGTAGGTCTGAATGATCTCCCGCACACCGCGATAGACGATTTGCAGGCGTTCATGCAGTTCGCCCGCGCCGGTACGAATGCAGCCGGAAGCCACATAAATACAACCGCCACGCCCGGTATCTCGAACAATGCCGTAACCGGTGATGCGCGAACCGGGGTCGATACCAAGAATTAAAGTCATAACGCCTGCAGAAATTGATGCGAAAGCTGAGGGTACATGTAGGAGCTGCCGAAGGCTGCGATCTTTTGATCTTTCAAAAACAGAAAGATCGCAGCCTTCGGCAGCTC
>NZ_AKJR01000223.1:0-17372 GCF_000282235.1 Pseudomonas sp. GM24
GATCTTTTGATCTTGACCTCTAAAAAGCAAAATCAAAAGATCGCAGCCTTCGGCAGCTCCTACAGGGGTTCGTCGCAGGGCAAAAAATGGGAGCTCAAGAGCTCCCGCTTTTCCTGAACGGATTCAGCGCGGTGGATAGTTGACCAGAATCCGCCCGACCGTCTCGCGGATGGCATTGCTGCGATCCTGCGGATTAGGCTTGCTGGCGAGCATTTGCTCATCACTGCCGCGCCACACCAGTTTGCCGTCCTTGCCGTCGAGCAGGTCGATCTGGATGGTCGCGACCTTGTAGGTGATGTTGCGCGTTTCGTTGTACATCGGTGCGCCCCAGTAGCCGTTCCACGGGCCACCCCAACCGCCGCCGTAGTTGGTTGTTACTTGCTGCTGACGATCCTCGACGATCAAGTAGGTCTGCACACTCAAGTCACCCTTGGCGCCCGCAGCCGCCGGGCGCAAGCCACGCTGATCGAGTTGGTCGGCGACTGCCTGGCGGATGCGCTGTTCGGTCAGGTCGCTTTTGATTCGTGGATCATCGGGGCGATATTGCAGGGCGGGGTCTTTCCAGCTCCAGCTGCGATAGGCGGCAAAGTCGCGGCTGGCATCGAAGTCGTGGTTGACCTGGATGGCCGCGCAGGCGGTGAGCAGCGCGGCCATGGCCAGTAGAACGAGACGGCGGAACATGGTTTTTCTCCGGTTGAAGACATGAACCTGCGGCAGCTTCTGATTGGCAGGAAGCTAACCGGGAGGATACGCCGACATGGCCTTTTCCACAGCCTCGCGGATCGAATCGGTGCGATCGATTTCGCTGCCCTTGTTCGCGGTTTCAGCACTGGCGCTCCACACCGGTTGCCCCGTGCCGGCATCGAACAGATCGACTTGCACCACCACGACTTGCTCGGAATACGTGCGTACGATCGGCACCGTGTTGTACATGCCATAACCGCGACCATATCGATCATAGCCGCCGTATCCGCCGCCGTAATAACCGTAGTCGTCCTGGACCTGACGCAAGCGGGTTTCCAAACGCAGATTGGCGCTGACCAACAAGTCGGCCGGGCGCTTGTCGTGCAGCGGGCGCAAACCGCGCTGATCGAGGGCATTGCTCACCGCCTCGGCCACTTGCGCCGAATCGGCCCACGCCGTACCCGGCGGCAATTGCCCATTGAGCCAGGCCCAACTGCGATAGCGTCCGTAGTCACGCGGCGGCGCCGGGTACGCGCTGCGGTCGAAGGTGGCGGCGGCCTGGGGCGGTGCAGGCGGCAAGGGCCGCGATTGCGCCACGTACGGGTTGCTGCTTTGGCAGGCAGCCAACCCCAGACAGATCAGCAATAACCCGGATTGAGCTTTCATGTCGCGCTCCGATCAGATCGGCCGGCAGATCCAGTGCAAGTAGCGCCCAAGCCCGGCGAAGCTTGGGTGACGGCGGTGAGCGAGTTCCATCTCGAGCAAATCCGCGAGTTCGGCGCGGGCCTGGAACTCCACCGGCATGTAGTCGTGGAAAACGCGAATCCCGCTCTGGGTTTCGACCTGCCACAGGCCGTCGAGTTGCGTTGCCAATTCCCGTGGGTCCAGCGGTTGTTGCGGGGTCAGGCTCTGCTTTTCCCCGGCCATGCTGTTCTTGCGCATTTTCTTGAAATGGCCTTTGAGCAGGTTGCGGTAGATCAGCGCATCACGGTTGTAGAACGCCAGCGACAACCAGCCACCAGACTTGGTCAACTGATGCAGCACCGGCAGGATCGCGTGGGGTTCGGCGAGCCATTCCAGCACGGCGTGGCAGATCACCAGATCGTACGGTTCAGTAAGTTGCCCGAGCAGTTCCTGCCATGGCGCCTGAATGAACGTCGCGGTTTGCCCGGCTTCAGCGAAACGCTGGCGCGCGCCTTCGAGCATCGGTGCGGCCGGCTCGGTGAAGGTCACATCGTGACCGCGTTCAGCCAGCCACAGTGACATGTGGCCAAGGCCGCCGCCAATGTCGAGCACCCGCAACGGACGACCCGGCAATGCCTCGATAAGATCGGCCTGCAACACCGCGAGGCGAATCGCGCCTTTGGCGCCGCCATAGATTTTTTCGGCGAACCGCGTCGCCAACTGATCGAAATGCCGGTCGCTCATCAGCTGAACCGCCGTTCGCTGTCGGCGAGCTTGGCGCGCACCACTTCATTCATGTCCAACCCCAATTCGCTGCACAGCAGCAACAGATACAGCACGATATCGCCGACTTCCTGCCCGGCGTGGGCGAGTTTGTCCGCCGGCAACTGGCGCGACTGGTCTTCCGTCAGCCACTGGAAGATTTCCACCAGTTCAGACATCTCGACACTGGCCGCCATGGCCAGATTTTTCGGGCTGTGAAATTGCCGCCAGTCATTGCGGTCGCGAATGGCGTGCAGGCGTTCGGTCAGTTCAACAAGGTTCATCGGGCTCTCCTGAAGGCGTATAGCTTCGGGGGGATACCCACCAAAGGCAAGCGGCGCAGGTGATCTGATGTGGGAGCGAGCCTGCTCGCTCCCACACAGAATGGGTGCAAACCTTCTATCATGCAGGGAACTCGGCCACCCGCGTTGTGGCCCAAGGCTCAGCTCTTTCATCAGGATGCACACATGCAGGTAGAAAGCTTTTTCGAATGGCTCGGCCAGGCGCTCGGTTCGGTCATCCGCTTTATCGTCGACGGCCTCAGTGGCTTGTTCAACATTCTGAGCAATGCCGGCGGCAACTTTGTCGACGGGCTCGCCAAAACCCTGGGCATGGACACCTCGATCATCAGCATCATCGCGTTGATTGTCGGGTTGATGCTGTTGTGGTCGGCGATTCGGGCGTTCATGAATGCCTCGATCATTGCCGGGATTATCTGGTTGTTGCTGGGGTTGTGGCTATTGAGCTGGATTATTCATTGATCCTGTAAAAGCCCCCTCATATCAGGGGGCTGATCAAATACAGGATCAATCAATTCAAAGCTGGCAGCACTCAGCTCCCGGATTCTTCGGGCCTGGCTTCTACGGTGTAATGAATATCGATGTCCTCATGTGCGTGAATAACAATTGGAGCGGTGCTGGAATAGGCAAGCAGGCTGTCTCTGAGTATCAGATCGTAAGTCTTGGCATCACGACCGCATTGCAGTCGCTGTGTAGTCAGTTCATAGGGTTTATCGATCTTGTAATAACCCTCCGGAATCGCCTCCAGATCACCGAAAAACAGATTGCCCCCCATTCCGCAGTCTGTCCAAAGATTGCATTCTCCAATAACGGTGATCCTGGCCTGAATGCGTACGACCAGCGTTTGCGCGTCGTCGCGCCTCGGCAGCCAGAAAACATGTTTCCGATCAGGGGCTTTTATCCGGATATTCTCCGGGCGTTCGGAGTAGCCCCTGTCGCGCACAGTTTCCTGAGACACAGGTTCGTGGATGATGTTTCGCTCGTTTTCCATTTCGTTTCCTTACAGCCTGATCATTAGTAAACACAGGTCAATTCAATCCATTAATGTTCCGGACATGCGCCGCAGCGAAATACCCGGCGGTTTTTTTGTTCAACAACCGCTCAACCGCTAATCGCCGCGCGCTTTTTTTCAATCGCGTACGAAATATCAATATGCTCGTGCGCATGAATAACAATGGGTTGTCTGCTCGAATAATCGAACGTGTTATCCGTGAGCACTAACGACACCGTTTCTTCGTGGGTGACCGGGCATCCCTTTCTTGTCGACAGGGTAATCGGCAAATCAAGTCGGAAATATCCCAGCGACTCTTTGTGAAGTCTGCCTGGCAATGTAGTCGTCACGTTGCAATCAACGCTTCTTGTTATCTCAGCCTTGATGAGGACCTCAAGGGATGCTTCATCGCTGCGCTTTTTCAGCCAGATAATGTGCTTGCGATAGGGGACGCTGACTATCGCGTTCTCTGCGCTTTCGAAAAAACCGGTGGAGCGAAGCGCCGTCACAACGGCGTTGACGATGCCAGAGATGATGCTTTCAGAGTGATCCATTGCGCCTTCCAGTAATTTGTTTGACTGCTTGAGGGCGATTGAACCCCGTGTGCAAATCTGGTGTGCGGTACATAGATATACGCGGCATGTTTTTGAGCTGGGCGCATAACCCGATGTGTCGTCGGGGAGCGCCATTGCCGCCCGACGCAGATTTCGGGTGCGGTAAATCCGCGGTGCATCGCTACAATGTCCGCTTCCCCAAGGAGCCTGCATGCCCACTCTGATCGCCGACTGGCGCGACCGCCCGACGCACCGCAAGGTCTGGGCACTCGCCGCGCCGATGATTCTGTCGAATATTTCCGTACCGCTGGTGGCGCTGGTCGACAGCACCGTCATCGGCCACCTGCCCCACGCCCATCAATTGGGCGCGGTGGCAGTCGGCGCCAGCCTCTACACTTTTCTCGCCTGGGCCATGGGTTTTCTGCGCATGGGCACCACCGGGTTTGCCGCACAGGCTGCCGGGCGCAGCGACGGTGCGGCATTACGGCAGATTCTGTTGCAGGGCCTGCTGCTGGCGATGGGACTGGCACTCGTGCTTGGCACGTTGGGTGTGCCGCTGAGCGGCGTCGCGCTGCACTTCATGCAACCGTCGGCGGAGCTGGATCAGCTCACTCGGGACTTTTTCCACACGCGGCTGTTCGGCCTGCCAGCGGCGCTGGCCAGTTATGCGCTGGTCGGCTGGTTCCTCGGCACGCAAAACGCCCGGGCGCCGCTGGCGATTCTGCTGAGCACCAACCTGATCAACATCGTTCTCAATTTGTGGTTCGTCATCGGCCTGGACTGGGGCGTGGTCGGTTCGGCGCGGGCCTCGGTGATCGCCGAGTGGAGCGGCGCCCTGCTCGGCCTGCTGCTGACACGCAAGGCATTGCGGGCGTATCCGGGGCACATTGTCTGGGCGGCGCTGAAGGTCTGGCAGAGCTGGCGCCCGTTGCTGGCGGTCAACCGCGACATCTTCATCCGCAGCCTGGCGCTGCAATCGGTGTTTTTCATGATCACCGTGCAAGGCGCGCGACTGGGTGATTCGACGGTGGCCGCCAACGCGCTGCTGCTCAATGGCTTGCTGTTGACGGCGCATGCGCTGGACGGTCTGGCCCATGCCGTCGAAGCTTTGTGCGGACACGCCATCGGCGCCCGTGATCGCCTGGCCCTGCGTCGATCGCTGGTGGTTGCCGGCGGCTGGTCACTGATCGCCAGCCTCGCCTTCGCCACGTTGTTTCTGCTGGCCGGGCACCTGTTCATTGAGATGCAGACCGACATCCAGAGCGTGCGCGACACGGCCTTCGTCTACCTGCCCTACCTCGCCGTGCTGCCGCTGATTGCAGTCTGGAGCTACCTGCTCGACGGCTTGTTCATCGGCGCTACCCGCGCGCGGGAAATGCGCAACGGCATGTTGATCACTGTGGTGCTGTTGATGCCGTTCGCCTGGGCGTTGCAAGGTCTGGGCAATCACGGGCTGTGGATATCTTTTCTGCTGTTCATGGTGTTGCGCAGCCTGACGCTCGGCGCACAAGCCTGGTGGCTCAAACGCAACGATGGCTGGTTCAGTGGCGGCGTTCACTGAGCTGGCGTGTGGGCGATAAACCCGACCACCTGATCGAGCACCGGCGCCAGTTGCCGCAACGGTCGTGACAAGGTCGCAACCAACGTAATGTGATTGGGCCGCGAGTAATACAAGTCCTGCACAGGCACCCCTGCCTCGCGCAGTTTGCTCGCAAGCCCGCCGGTGTTGCGCGTCGGGTTGACCAGATCATCCTCGGTCGCGGCAATCAGCAGCGCGGGCGGTGCGCCGCGACTGACATGGTTGATCGGCTGCGATTGCGGCGGTGAGTCCGGCCAGAAGAACACCGGGCGCACCTCGGGATTCTTGATCGGCAGAAAGTCGTAAGGCCCGGCGAGACCGATCCAGCCGCGCAAATCCTTGGGCGACATGCCCACCGCCGCGAGCCACTCACCATCCAGCGCAAGCATCGCTGCGTTGTATCCGCCAGAGCTGTGACCCATCACATACAAGCGCTGCGGGTTGCCGGCAAACTCGCGGATATGCGCTTTGGTCCACGCCACCGCCCGCGCGCCGTCCTGCAGAAACAGTGGATAGCGCACCTGTGGATACAAACGGTAATCCGCCACCACCGTGACTATCCCCCGGGACGCCAGCGCTTCACCGACAAAGCGGTAGTCAACGCGCGAGCCACTGTTCCAGCTGCCGCCATAGAAAAACACCACCACCGGCGCGCCCGCCATCGGCTGATGCGGCACATACACATCGAGCTTCTGCCGAGGGTCGTCGCCATACGCGATGCCCATGGTTTTGTCGTAGGTGCTGTCCGGCGTCAGCGCGTTGAGCAACTGCACGGGCGAGCAACCGCTCAGCGCCAGCAGCAACACACTGCCGATCACAGCGCCCACCCCTTGCCGGAATAACCGTGTCATACGCGCCGAACCTCGCCTCAGGACTGATCGCCGCGCCACTGGCGTCGTACATGGTCAAGCCGCTGCTGTTGGGTCAAACCCACCGGCGGTGGCACCAGCACGGCACGCGGATGCAGCAAGCGTAGCCATAACCAGCCATCGAGCACGGTGCGGTCGCTGAATCCCAGCGCCAGGCCTTGTTGAACATGGGAGGACATCGTCGCGTAATCGGTTCCCAACGATTGGCACCAGCGCCAGATGTGCTGTTCCAGCAAGCAGGTTTGCAAGCGTTCGCGCTGGCGCCGGGTCAGGCTTTCTTCGATGCTCAGCGGTTCGACGGCAAGCCCCGGATTGCGCAACTGCTGCCAGCCCTGGCTGCCAATCGCGCGGTCGGCCCAAGTGCCGCCGAACCAGCGCAACTGACGGATCGGCCCGAGCCAGCGGCTCAATTCGGAGGCGTCGCAAGCGTCGAAAAAATAGCTCGCGGTCTGCCGGTTGTAATAGCTGAGCAACGCCCGATGACTCAATCCGAACGACACTGTGAGCATGCGCTGCAAATGCCTCAGCAACTGTTGCGCCGAGACCTCACTGCCCAGCAACAGCCCACGCCAGGTGTCCGGATCGCGGTGACACAACGCGGCCAATGCCGGGCAATCGCGCAACTCGATCAACACCGGGCCATGCTCGCTGACCGGTTCAAACTCGGTGCCATCGAACAGCTTGAAGCACCGCACATCGGCAAAGGCCTGGCGCAATACCAGCAAGGCCTGCGGTGCATCCGGGCCATCGAGCAACAGCCACTGCGCCATGGGCTCAAGCGCCGCGCCAGTCATGTTGTGCCGCTCTGTTCAAGGGCGGTGACCAGTCGACAACTGCACACCGGCTCTGCGCAGTGACTGAAACTGCCGCCGCCGGGGATCAGGCACAACAGCAGCAACGGCTCGCCGGACGCCAGCAGTTGCTGCAGGCCTTCACTCACCAGGCTGTCGGGCAGTGGCGGGGCATCGTCGGGCTCGGTGACGACAAGTGGCGGTTGCAGTACACCGCTGATCATCGGCTGATCCGGATCGCCCTCGAAAAAGCTCACCACCACCTCGACGCCATCGCTCAGCGCCGCCAATGGCGTTTGCGCCACGGATGGCGCGAGCGGTAGCCAACAGTGACTCGGCGCGGCGCCTTCGCCTTGATAGAGCCAATCGAATTGCACCGCCACCGGGCGCTGGCAATCAGGCTGCGGTTCGTCCACCGTCACCACCCACGCCCGTTGCAAGCTGTGCATGCGCGAGGGCGCAGTGGCTGATGCACACGGCACCTGCAACGCACCAAACAAGCGATTGGCATAAGGACGTTCGAGGGAGGGATCGGCGCGATGTTCAATGCGTGTGAGCAACCATGGGCGATTGCATTCGGCGAAAGGATGACCGGCCAATCGCAGCCAATGACCGCTGCGCAACGCCGCCAGCTCACTTTGTCCTTCGGCCTGTTGCTGGCCCGATGAGCTGGCCTGCACGGTCTCTTGCAACTGCCATTGGTGCAAGGTGCGAGAAGCGTTATGCCCATTGTCCTCGCGCTGATACCGCGCGGCACCGGCCAAGGGCAACTGCGCCGGATCATCGGCAAAAACCAGACAATGCCGGTCACGGTCGTGTTCAAAGTAATAGTGAATCCGCGCCTGCGCGCACAAGCGCTGGAGCAGTTGCAGATCGGACTCGCGGTATTGGGTGCAGAACGTCCGGGGCGCGTACTCCCCGCGTAACTCGAAGCGGCGCTGGGCACCGACGATGCCGTGCTCTCTGAGCACCTGTTCGATGATCTGCGGCACCGAACGGCCACTGAAGATTCGTTGGCTGAAGCGCAGCGCGAGGCAACCCAGTTTCGGCCCCAGACGGATCCGGCTCAACCGCAAACCCTGTCCATGATCATGCTCATGCTGGACAAGGCTCTGCAATTGCCCGTGCACACCCTCTCCCGACGGCCCGAAACAGAGGAACGCCGAACGGTAAAGCAGACCGGCGAGATCCAGGTGCGGATCGTCGATCAACACATCGATCTCGAACGCAAAGGATTCGCTGAGGGCTTCGCTACCGGTAAAGGCCAGGACTTCGAAGGGGTCGGACAGGCCCGCTACATCGAGACGAAACGACGACTCGTTGACTGGTTCGAACATGGGCGGATCTCTACAGGAGGGGCGGTCGGGGATTCTCGCCGAGAGCCATGGCCGAGTAGAGAGCTGAAGTACAACTTAGGAAATGACCTACGTGAAAAGCAGACCGGATGACTTTGCTGGCCGGGGATGCCAAGCATTTCGCGAAGATTTTGGGAGATATCCCACCGGGTCATGCGAATTTTCCACCACTTTCGGAAAAAATTCGGACAACCCGGCGAGATCGCCCTGGCGTCAGGAGGACAGGTAGGAGGAACGGGTCAGGCCCAGACGCAAGGCATCGAGAAATTGCGTGCGCTCGCTGGCACTGATGCGGGCACTGGCGCACTTGTCGCGGTAGTGAGTCATCAGTTCTTCCGGCGACAAGTGCACGTAACGCAGCATGTCTTCGATGGTGTCGTGGGTCTCGATGCCGGCGTGGTACACGCTGCCATCGGCGTTCTGGTAGATGTTCACCGAGTCGGTGTCGCCGAACAGGTTGTGCATGTCGCCAAGGATTTCCTGATAGGCGCCAACCAGGAATACGCCCAGCAGGTAGTCTTCGCCTTCATTCAAACCGTGTACTGGCAGGCTGGTTTCGATGCTCTGCTCGTCGACGTACTGGTTGATCTTGCCGTCGGAATCGCAGGTCAGATCCTGCAACACCGCGCGGCGCAGCGGCTCTTCGTCGAGACGGTGCAGCGGGATGATCGGCAGGACCTGATCGATCGCCCAGGTGTCCGGCAGGCTCTGGAATACCGAGAAGTTGCAGATGTACTTGTCGGCCAGCTTGTCGTTGAGTTCGTCGAGCACCTGACGGTGCGAACGCTGACGCGCTTTCAGCGAGTTGTGCAGGCGACGGCAGACAGCGAAGTAGCACTGCTCGGCCAGGGCTTTTTCAGCCAGGGTCAGTTTGCCGTCGGCGTACTGCGCAGCCACATCGCTCATGTAGTGCGTGGCACGCCAGTAGGTTTCGGTGACCATTTCGATGTCGGTCGGGCCGAGCAGATCAACCAGCCACTGCACGGTTTCCGGCAGCGCTTCCTTGTTTTCGATCTGCGGGATTTCGTCGTTGTGCTTCTCGACGTCGGTGACCTGCACCACCAGCATCGCGTGGTGCGCGGTCAGCGAGCGGCCGCTCTCGGAGAAGATGTGCGGGTGCGGCAACGCCTGCGCGTCGCAGAACTCCTTGAGCATGCCGACCACGACACCGGCGTAATCGTCCATGTCGTAGTTGATCGAGCTGGCGTTGCGCGAGTGCGTGCCGTCGTAGTCGACACCGAGACCACCACCGACGTCGATGTGATCAACCGGCAGACCGAGGTTGCGCAGCTCGCCGTAGTAACGGATCGCTTCCTTGAAGCCGTGCTGGTAGTCGGCCAGGTTGGCGATCTGCGAACCCATGTGGAAGTGCAGCAGACGGATGCCCTGATCGAGACCGGCCGCGCGGAAACGCTCGACCACCGACAGCAGTTGCGCCGCCGACAGACCGAACTTGGATTTTTCGCCACCGGTGTCCGCCCACTTCGACGACGCCAGCGACGACAGACGCACGCGCAGGCCGACCTGTGGCTTGACCTTCAGCGAGGCAGCTTCTTCGATCACCAGACCGACTTCGGATTCTTTCTCGATGACGATGAACACGTTGTGACCGAGCTTCTGACCCATCAGCGCCAGACGGATGAACTCACGATCCTTGTAACCGTTGCAGACGATGGTGCCGCCCTTCGGGGCCAGCGCCAGCACGGCCAGCAGCTCAGGCTTGGAGCCGGCTTCCAGGCCGATGGACACGTCCTGGGTGGCAATGATGTTCTCGATCACCGCTTCTTGCTGGTTAACCTTGATCGGGTACAGCGCGGTGTACTTGCTCTGGTATTCCAGACGCTCGATGTTGGCATCGAAGGCGCCGGTCAACTGGCGGACACGGTCTTGCAGGATGTCGGGAAAACGGACCAGCAACGGCAAAGACAAACCGCTCTTGCGCAGTTGGTCGACTTGCTCGAACAGGTCGATAGGCGAGCTGCTCGGGCCGTTCGGACGAACTTCGACGCGACCGGCGTCATTGATCGCGAAATACCCGGCCCCCCAATGGCGAATCCCGTAAACACTGCGGCTGTCCGCAACTGTCCATTGGCTGCCATCGTCTTTGCGTGTGCGTCGTACGGACATCGAAGTCCCCTATAAAGAAGTCATAGTGCGTCGCCTGATCGCAGGCCGGCGCAGTCTAAAGAATGAAAATGACGGTTCGTCAGTGCGGCGGTAGACCTCACTGACTGCGTGGAGTTTAGAAACCGGTCATGAACAGGCTCTGTGAAAACCATGGAGACGACGCCGGATCTGAAGTGTTTCAGCGCCGGATCAAGCCGCAGATGGATTTCACAGAGGCTGCTAGCCGCCGGACTTCTTCGCTTTGAAACCGTGCTTGATCAGCTCAGCCAAGAGTAGCTCGACATGATCGCCCTGGATTTCGATGATGCCGTCTTTCAACGCCCCGCCAGTGCCGCAACGTTTCTTCAACGTTGTCGCCAACTCTTTGAGCGCGTCTTCGGCCAGTGGCACGCCGGTGATGGTGGTCACCGTCTTGCCGCCACGGCCCTTGCTCTCGCGACGCACGCGGGCAATGCCGTCACCGGCCGGGATCACGGTTTGTTTGCAGATACAGGCGTCTACCGGCTTACTGCATTCCGGGCAATGACGACCTGCGTCGGTGGAAAATACCAGGCCACCAAGGGCGGCGAAGGATGCGGCTTTTTTGGCCACCGGCAATCCTCTTGGGAGGACAAAGACTGATCGCGACCTTGGGCAAGGTCATCGACCGCGAAGCCCCACTCAGGCAGGGGCAGCGCTACTGCACCGATAAAGCGCCAAATGTAGGAGCTGTCGAGTGAAACGAGGCTGCGATCTTTTGATTTCGACGCCAAAACAAAAAATCAAAAGATCGCAGCCTGCGGCAGCTCCTACAAAAAGCACTCGCGGTGCAGCTTGAAAAGGTCGCGCAGTGTAACGGCAAAAATCCCGATTGCTAAGTGCCAATCGGCGCCAATTTATGTGTTCTTTGCGACGTCGCTTTGCTGCGCCTTCAGATAGCGCTTCAAAGCGGCCAGAGAGTCCGGGCAATAAGGCTTCTGCTCGATTTCCCGCATGACCTGATCGACTGGAATAAACCGCGCTTCCAGCACTTCTTCAGGTTGCAGGTTCAACGGGCCGTCCCACACGGCAGAAAACGCCGAACACCACAGACGATTGCCAGTGTCTTCGAAGTAGAAATGGTCATGGGCCGTCAACTCTACGCCGCTGACACCCAATTCTTCTTCCAGCTCACGGGCCGCCGACTCGGCGTAGGTCTCGTCCGCCTGCACCATGCCGCCCGCCGCGACATCCCAGTAGCCGGGATAAATCGCCTTGCTCAAGGTGCGCCGGTGCACGCAAAGCTCACCGGCAGAATTGAACAACATGATGTAGGTGCCTCGACCAATCAGCCCACGCTCGCGCAGATCGGCACGGACGAGCGCGCCGAGCAGGTTGTCCTGCTCGTCGACCCAGGCGATCTGTTCGGCATCCGAGGCGGCGCGATGGGCCGCCTCTTTGGCGTTCTGACTCATGAATCAGCCCTGATTGAGCAGTTGACGCAAATCGATCACAGCGGCGTTGGCACGGGAAATATAGTTGGCCATGACCAGCGAGTGGTTGGCCAGCACGCCGAAGCCGCTTCCGTTAAGAATCATAGGACTCCAGACCGGTTCCTGCGAGGCTTCCAGTTCACGGATGATCTGACGCACGCTGACCGTGGCATTCTTCTTCGCCAGCACATCGGCGAAGTCGACCTCGATGGCGCGCAGCAGGTGCGACAGCGCCCACGCCTGACCACGCGCTTCGTAGAACACGTTGTCGATCTGCATCCACGGAGTCTCGACGACTTCTTCGTCAACCTGTGGTACTTCGCCGATCGCCGGCACTTCGGTTTTCAGCGCGGTATTGAGTTTGACCCGGCCAACGCTGGCCGACAGGCGTTGCGACAACGAACCGAGACGGGTGCCGACATCGCCCAGCCAGTTGTTCAGGTTGTCGGCGCGGGCATAGAACAGCGCGTTTTTCTGGGTTGGATCAGACAGGCGAGCCTGATAGCGGCTCAGCGAGTTGATGCCTTCCTGATATTCCGACTCACTCGACGGCAGGATCCAGCTTTTGTTGTCGAAGTTGAAACGCGGCTCGGCCTTGGCCAGATCGGCATCTTCCGCCGACTGCGATTGCGAACGGGCAAAGTCTTTACGCAGAGCCCGGGTCAGGTCACGCACCTGCACCAGAACGCCGTATTCCCAGCTTGGCGTGTTGTCCATCCACAGGCCCGGCGGGAAGCGGTCGTTGGAAATGTAGCCGCCCGGCTTGTTGAGCAAGGTGCCGGCAACGGTCTTCAAGGTTTCGACGGTGGTGTAGCCGATCACCATCTGCTTGCCTTCTTTCTCGGCCGCCACTTGCGCATTTTGTGCGACCGGAAACAGCGCCGGCTCCTGGCTCCAGTACCAGCCCAGGCCAATGGTCACCAGCAGATAGAGGCCGATCAGCGTGGCCAAAGCTCGGCTGAACAGCACCCCACCGACATAGCTGCGGGCGGCCGACTTGGGCTCGGCGGCACGTTCAGGCGCGCTGCCCGCGCGGTTTTTCCAGTCCAGCATGGCGATATCCTTTCAATCACTTGGGTTCAACGGTTCGACCACAACCATACAACAACGTGCCAAGGCCGGGCACCCGCGCGTAAAGATAAGCCGCAATTCGTATGGCCGAATGACGCTTCGACGATGACTAAGGGAATCCCCGATGCCCACGCTTCAGCCCATTGGCTTGAAAACCATCGCAAAGGTCACTCAGCGCTCGGGTAAAAGCACGACAGCGTGGTCATCCTGATCACCCTGTTTAGTCAGGGAGTGCCCGGTCTACGGGGACTTGTCAGACGCCAAGGTCAAAAACAAAACCGTCCGGTCAGAAACTGAATGGTGACGCATTGCAGATTATTGACGTACGACACTCGTGTAAGGGAAAAGAGGTGCTAGCATAGAGCCACCAGTCGATCTCAGCATGCAGCCTAACTAGTAGTCAGGATATGACCGAGCCAGAAGACCCCAGCCGTGAGCGTCTCAAGCACCACTTTGCCCAGCGGGTAATTCATCAGGCACGTCAGATACTTGAGATATGGCAGCGCCTGCAACGCAGTGAGTGGTCCACTGTCGACCTCGCCGAACTGAGCGAGGCCAACCTGCGCCTGCTGCGTTTTGCCGAGCGCTTCGAACAGCCCGAACACACTCAACTGGCGCGGCACATCAGCCAGTCGCTGGAAGCGGTGGACGCCAACCGCGGACGCCTCAGCAGCGGCCTGATCACCGACCTCAATCGCTTGATGCAGCGCTTGTCGCGTACCGGCCTGCGCCATGGCGACCAACTCGACCAGACTTTTTTGCCGCCTCTGCGCAAACCGATCTACGTAATGCTGCAGGACTACGACCGCGCCGAGCGTCTGGCCAAGCAACTGGAATTTTTCGGCCTGAGCGCGCAGGCGCTGGACAGTGTTTCAGCCTTTCGCTCCTCAATGGTCGAGCGTCTGCCAGCAGCGATCGTCATGGACGTGGATTTCAGCGGCGCCGGCATCGGCCTGAAGCTCGCCGCCGAAGCCCAGGTCGGGCTGGAAGAGCCGCTACCGCTGCTGTTCTTCAGCCTGCACGAAACCGACACGCCGACCCGTCTCGCGGCGGTGCGCGCTGGTGGCCAGGAATTTCTCACCGGCACCCTCGAAGCGTCGAGCCTGCTGGAAAAGATCGAAGTCCTCACCTGCGTCGCGCAGTACGAGCCTTATAAAGTGTTGATCATCGACGACTCGCGTGCGCAGGCTTTGCACACCGAGCGCCTGCTCAACAGCGCCGGCATCGTCACGCGCACCTTGATCGAACCGATTCAGGCGATGGCCGAACTGGCGGATTTCCAGCCGGACCTGATCATCCTCGACATGTACATGCCGGCCTGCACCGGCACCGAACTGGCCAAAGTGATTCGCCACAATGATCGCTACGTCAGCGTGCCGATCATTTATCTGTCGGCCGAAGACGATCTGGACAAGCAACTCGACGCCATGAGCGAAGGCGGCGATGACTTCCTGACCAAACCGATCAAGCCGCGCCACCTGATCACTACCGTGCGCAACCGCGCCGCCCGCGCGCGCAATCTGAAAGCACGGATGGTCCGCGACAGCCTTACCGGCCTGTACAACCACACGCATATTCTGCAACTGCTCGAGGATTGCTCATTCCGCGCCCGCCGCGAGAACAAGCCGCTGAGCTTTGCCATGCTCGACATCGACCACTTCAAACGGGTCAACGACAGTCACGGCCATCCGATGGGCGACCGTGTGATCAAGAGCCTCGCGCTGTTTCTCAAGCAGCGTTTGCGCAAAACCGATTTCATTGGCCGATACGGCGGCGAAGAATTCGCCATAGTCATGCCCGACACTGATATAGAAGCCGCGCACAAAGTGCTCGACGAAATCCGCCAGCGCTTCGCCGAAATCCATTATCCGGCGCAGCCGCAGGATTTGTGGTGCACCTTCAGTGCCGGCGTGGTGGAAATGCACGATGACTGCGACAGCCTGATGATGGCCAGTCAGGCCGACGAAGCGCTGTACCGGGCCAAGGGGGCCGGGCGCAACCGGGTGCAGACCGCGCGCGACTCAAAGCAAAGTGCCACTTTTTCATCAGATTCCACTGATTCGGTCATAACCCTGTAACAGAACCGCAATAAATTCAGGCGCTTACCATTTCTGCCGTTGGTAGCCGTCATGCGCCTGAAGTTGCTCACCAATCTCAATACGCTGCTGCTGGTCGCCGTGTGCCTGGCACTCGGCGCTACGCTGTGGTGGTCGCAAAAAGCCCTCGAACGCCCGTATCTGTTGATGGAGCGTTATCTTGGGCTGTCGCAACAATTTCAGAACGAGGTGGCACGCAACGTTGCGGACTACCTCGGCAGCGGTGATGCCCTGCGCCTGAGCAGCGCCAGCCAGGCCATCGATAGCCTGCGCAAAGAACTCGATGAGTTGCCGCCGGCGCTGGCTGAAACGCTGCGCCCGAGCCTGTCGGGCCTGGATGAGTTCAGCAAAACCGACTTGCTCGCGGCCGGCAAACTGGCGGGTGATCCGCAGGCGTTGCTATTGCAGGCCGAGCGCGAATTGAGCGCCAGCCTCGATCAGTTCAGCACCTACGCCAACGGTAATCCGGCTTATCTGGCGCCGTTGCTCATTGCCTCTCAGCACTTGGGCAAACTGTCACTGGCGCGGGGCAAACTGGTCAGCAGCGGGCGCAGCGAACTGGCGGCCGATGTTGAGCGCGAAGTCACCAGTATTCGCTCGCAGGCTCAAGCGCTTGATGCCCTGCCGCTGCTCGGCGTCGTCGCCAACAATGAATCGGGCAGCGACGACTTCGCGGCGATGATGGGCATCGATAACAGTGAAAAAACCGTCGCCGAAGATGTCGGGGTCGGCCTCAAGCGTGAACTCAACAGTTTGTTGGCCCGCTACCCGGCGGAGCTTGCGCGCACTCGCGACCAGATCCAGAAACGCGCCGACCTCAGCGCCGCCACTCACCAGAAAATCGCCGCCGTACAGCAAGCCATCGCCGGACTAGAGCCGGTGGTACGCGCCCAGCACGGCCAGATCCAGGGCGAAGTGCGCTTGATGCAAGGCGTGATGATCGGCCTGATTCTGCTGATCGCGTTGCTGATCGATACCTTGCAGCGCCGGCTCTCGCGCACCCTGACCAATCTGGCGCCGGCGCTTTCGACCTGGGCCGAGGGCGACTTCAGTCGCGATATTCATCTGGGCAAGACCAACCGCGAACTGCACGACATCGAAGCCTCGCTAAACCGCTTGCGTGCCTATCTGGTGGATCTGGTCGGGACGATTCGCGGCAATGCCGAACAAGTCGCGGGCAGCAGCCGCACCCTCGCCGAACTGAGCAACGACTTGCACAGCGGGGCTGAACATCAGGCCGGCGATACCGCGCTGATCCGCGATTCCCTCGGCGAACTTGAAGCGACAATCCAGCAAGTTGCCGGTGATGCACAACAGGCAGCAGAGGCCAGCCGTCACGCAGGACTGGCCGTTGTGCATGGCCAGACCGTGATCGGCCAGAGCCTGACCGGCCTGCACGCGCTGGTCGGTGAAGTTCAGGGCAACGCGCAGATGATCGAGCATTTGGCCGAAGAGTCGGCAACCATTGGCGGCGTGTTGACGGTGATCCGCTCGATTGCCGACCAGACCAACCTGCTGGCGCTGAACGCGGCGATTGAAGCGGCGCGCGCCGGGGAAATGGGCCGTGGTTTTGCCGTGGTGGCCGAGGAAGTGCGCTCGCTGGCACAACGCACCGCCGGTGCTACAGCGGAAATTCAGACGCTGATCGCCGGCCTGCAAACAGCGGCGCGGCAATCAGTCGAAGGCATGCGCGCACAGGTCGAACACGCCGAAGCCACAGCCAACCAGGCGCAAGCAGCGGATGGTGCGCTGGATAAAATCGTCGGCGCGATCCAGACCATCTCCGAGACGGCGATCCGCATTGCCGATGTCACTGCGCAACAGAGCGGCGCTGTCAGCGAGATTCGCGATCACAGTGAGCGGATTCATCAGTTGGGTGGGGATAACTTGCTGCGGATCGGCCAAGGTCGCGAACAGGGCGAGAACTTGCTGGTTCTTGGCGGGCAACTGCATACAGCCGTTCAGGCCTTTCGTGTCTGACAAAGATCCCTGTAGGAGCTGCCGAAGGCTGCGATCTTTTGATCTTGCTTCTAAAAATCAAAAGATCGCAGCCTTCTGC
>NZ_AKJR01000224.1:0-21505 GCF_000282235.1 Pseudomonas sp. GM24
AAAGATCGCAGCCTTCGGCAGCTCCTACATCGGGATCAGCGTTTCCCTGTAGGAGCTGCCGAAGGCTGCGATCTTTAGCTTCTGGTCTCAGAAATTATCCGGCGTGCGCGCCTTCTCCCGCGCATGCTCGCGGCTGATCAAGCCTTTGGCCACCAGATCCTTCAGGCACATGTCCAGTGTCTGCATCCCCAGCGACCCACCGGTCTGAATCGCCGAATACATCTGCGCGACCTTGTCCTCACGAATCAGGTTACGGATCGCCGACGTGCCCAGCATGATCTCGTGCGCCGCCACCCGTCCGCCGCCGATCTTCTTGATCAACGTCTGCGAGACCACCGCCAGTAACGACTCCGACAACATCGAACGCACCATCGACTTCTCGTCACCCGGGAACACATCCACGACACGGTCGATGGTTTTCGCTGCGGATGTGGTGTGCAAGGTGCCAAATACCAGATGCCCGGTTTCCGCAGCGGTCAGTGCCAGGCGAATGGTTTCCAGGTCACGCATCTCGCCGACCAGGATCACATCCGGGTCTTCACGTAGCGCCGAGCGCAAAGCGGTGGCGAAACTGCGGGTATCACGGTGAACTTCACGCTGATTGATCAGGCATTTGCGCGATTCGTGAACGAATTCGATCGGGTCTTCAATGGTCAGAATATGGTGATGACGGTGGGTGTTGAGGTAATCGATCATCGCCGCCAACGTGGTTGATTTGCCTGAACCGGTCGGCCCGGTGACCAGCACCAGCCCACGCGGCGCATCGGTGATCTTGCGAAAGACATCGCCCATGGCCAGGTCTTCCATGCTCAGCACTTTCGATGGGATGGTACGAAACACCGCCCCGGCACCACGGTTCTGGTTGAAGGCGTTGACCCGAAAACGTGCGACACCCGGAACTTCGAAGGAAAAGTCGGTTTCCAGATGTTTCTCGAAGTCGACGCGCTGGGTGTCGTTCATGATGTCGTAGATCAGTTCGTGCACTTGCTTGTGATCCAGCGCCGGCAGATTGATCCGCCGCACATCGCCATCGACACGGATCATCGGCGGCAGACCGGCCGACAGGTGCAGGTCGGAAGCGCCCTGTTTGGCGCTGAAGGCCAGCAATTCAGTGATATCCATAGCGCTCCTCAATTCCAGTAGAATGCCGCGAACCTTCAGACCGCCGGCGCCTCTTGATGTCCACGATAGCAGACAACATTTTCCACGTTGGTTCGCGCATCCAGACCGCGACCCAAGCCGCACACCGTCCTGAAAACAGCGTCCAGTTGCTCGCCGTGAGCAAAACCAAACCCGCCGAAGCGCTGCGCGAGGCGTATGCCGCCGGCCTGCGCGACTTTGGCGAGAACTACCTGCAGGAAGCCCTGGGCAAACAGCTCGAACTGGCCGACCTGCCCTTGATCTGGCACTTCATCGGCCCCATTCAATCGAACAAGACTCGGGCGATTGCCGAGCATTTCGATTGGGTGCATTCCGTGGATCGCCTGAAAATCGCTCAACGTCTGTCCGAACAGCGCCCGGCCGAGCTGCCGCCGCTGAACATCTGCATTCAGGTCAACGTCAGCGGTGAAGCCAGTAAATCCGGCTGCACCCCGGCTGATCTGCCGGCATTGGCCGAGGCCATCAACGCATTACCGCGCCTGAAATTGCGTGGCCTGATGGCGATTCCCGAGCCGACCGAAGATCGCGCCGAGCAAGACGCGGCCTTCGCCGCTGTACAGAAATTGCAGGCCAGCCTCGATCTGCCGCTCGACACACTGTCCATGGGCATGAGCCACGACCTCGAGTCGGCCATTGCCCAAGGCGCCACTTGGGTGCGTATCGGTACCGCCCTGTTTGGCGCCCGTGATTATTCCCAGTCTTGAACCATTCCAGATAAGGACCACACATGAGCAACACACGTATTGCGTTTATCGGTGCGGGCAACATGGCGGCCAGTCTGATTGGCGGCCTGCGCGCCAAGGGTCTGGAAGCCGGACAGATCCGCGCCAGCGACCCGGGTGAAGAAACCCGTGCCAAGGTCAGTGCCGAACACGGCATCGAAACTTTCGCCGACAATGCTCAGGCCATCGACGGCGTCGATGTGATCGTGCTGGCGGTCAAGCCGCAGGCTATGAAAGCCGTGTGCGAAGCCATTCGCCCAAGCCTGAAACCCAATCAATTGGTGGTGTCGATTGCTGCCGGTATCACCTGTGCCAGCATGACCGCGTGGCTCGGCGAGCAGCCGATCGTGCGCTGCATGCCCAATACCCCGGCGCTGCTGCGCCAGGGCGTCAGCGGCTTGTACGCGACCAGCGAAGTGACTGCCGAGCAGCGTCAGCAAGCCGAAGAGCTGCTGTCCGCCGTCGGCATCGCCCTGTGGCTGAATGAAGAACAGCAACTGGACGCCGTCACCGCCGTGTCCGGTTCCGGCCCTGCCTACTTCTTCCTGCTGATCGAAGCCATGACTGCCGCCGGCGTCAAACTCGGCCTGCCGAAAGACGTCGCAGAACAACTGACCCTGCAAACGGCGCTGGGCGCAGCGCACATGGCGGTTTCCAGCGATGTCGACGCCGCCGAACTGCGCCGTCGCGTGACCTCGCCAAACGGCACCACGGAAGCTGCAATCAAATCATTCCAGGCCAATGGCTTTGAAGCCCTGGTCGAAACCGCACTCGGCGCCGCCGCGCACCGCTCGGCCGAAATGGCCGAACAACTGGGCAAATAAGGAGCCTTACATGATTGGATTGAACACCGCAGCGGTTTACGTGCTGCAAACCCTCGGCAGTCTGTACCTGCTGATCGTGCTGCTGCGCTTCGTGCTGCAACTGGTACGGGCGAACTTCTACAACCCGCTGTGCCAGTTCATCGTCAAAGCGACCCAGCCACTGCTCAAGCCGCTGCGCCGGATTATCCCGAGCCTGTTCGGTCTGGACATGTCGTCGCTGGTGCTGGCGATTCTGGTGCAACTGGCGCTGATGGCGCTGACCCTGCTGCTGACTTACGGCACCACCGGCAACCCGCTGCAACTGTTTATCTGGTCGCTGATCGGCGTGACCGCGCTGTTCCTGAAGATCTTCTTCTTCGCCCTGATCATCAGCGTGATCCTCTCGTGGGTCGCGCCGGGCAGCCACAATCCGGGTGCTGAACTGGTCAACCAGATCTGCGAGCCGGCGCTGGCGCCGTTCCGCCGCTTCCTGCCGAATCTTGGCGGTCTGGACCTGTCGCCAATCTTCGCCTTCCTCGCGTTGAAGCTGATCGACATGCTGGTGATCAACAATCTGGCGGCGATGACGATGATGCCGGAAATCCTCCGTCTGCTGATGTGAGCTGGTTTCGATGGGACGGTGACGACTTGATCCTCGAGTGTCACCTGCAACCGGCAGCCCGTAGCGATGACTTCGCCGGGCTGCATGGGGATCGCTTGAAGATTCGCCTGACTGCGCCGCCGGTCGAGGGCAAGGCCAATGCTTATCTGATGGGTTTTCTGGCCAAGGCGTTTGGCGTTTCGAAGAGCCAGGTCAGTTTGCTCAGTGGTGAGTTGAACCGGCAAAAGCGGGTGAAGATCTGCTCGCCGAAGAAGTTGCCGGATTTGCCTGGGTTGGTTGGGCGCTTGTCTTGAGTTTTGCAGCGCCTGCGCCCCTCACCCCAGCCCTCTCCCCCTGGAGAGGGAGCCGATCTAGGGTGTTTTCGGAACCTGAGTTCAGCCCGGATAGATCAGGTCGGCGTAGCTCAAAAGAACACCTCGGTCGGTCCCCTCTACCTCTGGGAGAGGGCTAGGGTGAGGGCCGCTTGCCGCTAACCCCCCCGGTCTTTAGACTTACGCCTCATTTCAACGAGAGCAGGGTCGATGCCAACTGCCTTTCCCCCCGATTCTGTTGGTCTGGTGACGCCGCAAACCGCGCACTTCAGCGAACCGCTGGCGCTGGCCTGCGGCCGTTCGCTGGCCGCCTATGACCTGATCTACGAAACCTACGGCACGCTGAACGCGCAGGCGAGCAACGCCGTGCTGATTTGCCACGCCTTGTCCGGCCATCATCACGCCGCCGGCTACCACAGCGTCGACGACCGCAAACCCGGTTGGTGGGACAGCTGCATCGGCCCCGGCAAACCGATCGACACCAACAAGTTCTTCGTGGTCAGCCTGAATAATCTGGGCGGCTGCAATGGATCCACCGGCCCGAGCAGCATCAACCCTGAGACCGGCAAACCGTTCGGCGCCGATTTCCCGGTACTCACCGTGGAAGACTGGGTGCACAGCCAGGCGCGTCTCGCTGATCTGCTCGGCATCGGCCAGTGGGCAGCCGTGATCGGCGGCAGCCTCGGCGGCATGCAGGCGCTGCAATGGACCATCACTTACCCGGATCGCGTGCGTCATTGCCTGGCCATCGCCTCGGCACCGAAGCTGTCGGCGCAGAACATCGCCTTCAACGAAGTGGCGCGTCAGGCGATCCTCACGGACCCGGAATTCCACGGCGGTTCGTTCCAGGAAGCGGGTGTGATCCCCAAGCGCGGGCTAATGCTAGCGCGCATGGTCGGGCACATCACTTATCTGTCCGACGATTCCATGGGCGAGAAATTCGGCCGTGGCCTCAAGAGCGAGAAGCTCAACTACGACTTCCACAGCGTCGAGTTTCAGGTCGAAAGCTACCTGCGTTATCAGGGCGAAGAGTTCTCCGGACGCTTCGACGCCAACACCTATCTGTTGATGACCAAGGCACTGGATTACTTCGATCCGGCGGCGAACTTCGACGATAACCTGGCGAAAACCTTCGAGAACGCCACGGCCAAGTTCTGCGTGATGTCGTTCACCACCGACTGGCGTTTCTCCCCGGCCCGCTCGCGGGAACTGGTGGATGCGTTGATGGCGGCGCGCAAAGACGTCAGCTACCTGGAAATCGACGCACCGCAGGGCCACGACGCCTTCCTGATTCCGATCCCGCGCTACTTGCAGGCGTTCGGCAATTACATGAACCGCATCACGTTGTGAGAAAGCCATGAGAGCTGATCTGGAAATCATCCAGGAATGGATCCCCGCCGGCAGCCGCGTCCTCGACCTCGGTTGCGGTGACGGCGAGCTGCTGACCTGGCTGCGCGACAACAAGAACGTCACCGGTTATGGCCTGGAAAACGACGCTGACAACATTGCCCAGTGCGTGGCCAAAGGCGTCAACGTTATCGAGCAGGATCTGGACAAGGGGCTGGGCAACTTTGCCAGCAACAGTTTCGACATCGTCGTCATGACCCAGGCCCTGCAAGCCGTGCACTACCCGGACAAGATCCTCGACGAAATGCTCCGGGTCGGTCGCCAATGCATCATCACCTTCCCGAATTTTGGTCACTGGCGCTGCCGCTGGTACTTGGCGAGCAAGGGGCGCATGCCGGTCTCCGAGTTTTTGCCGTACACCTGGTACAACACACCGAACATTCACTTCTGCACCTTCGAAGACTTTGAAGAACTTTGCCGCGAACGTGATGCGAAGGTCATTGATCGGCTTGCCGTGGATCAACAGCACCGTCACGGGTGGGCCAGTAAGCTATGGCCTAATCTGTTAGGTGAGATCGGTATCTACCGCGTCAGCAGCCCGCAGCTTGCAGACCACAAAGTCGCGGTCTGAATCCCGTCATTTCGAGGAGCACGATCATGGGTCGTTTAGCGTTGTTGTTATTGACTGCCTGCCTGAGCGCCAGCGCTATGGCGGCCGACGTCATCAAGGGCGAACGAAAGGAAACCTTCGGCGACGTCACGGTGCACTACAACACTTTCAACTCGACGTTTCTGACGCCGGACATCGCCAAGGCTGCGGAACTGGTGCGCAGCAAGAATCAGGGCGTGATCAATGTCTCGGTGATCAAGGACGGCAAACCGCTGGTCGCCAACGTCACCGGCACGGTCAAAGACCTGACCAGCCAGAGCGTGCCGCTGAATTTCCGCCAGATCACCGAACAGGGCGCGATCTACTACATCGCCCAGTATCCGGTTGAGCAGCAGGAAACCCGCACCTTTGAGATCAAGGTGCAGAACGGCGACAAGATCAACACCATCAATTTCAACCAAGAACTCTTTCCCGGCGAATGATGAACATCAAGCAGCTCGTACTGGCCAGCCATAACGCCGGCAAACTCAAAGAACTCCAGGCCATGCTCGGCGAATCGGTGCAACTGCGCTCGATTGGCGAGTGGAGCAAGGTCGAGCCGGAAGAAACCGGTCTGTCGTTCGTCGAGAACGCCATTCTCAAGGCACGCAACGCCGCACGTATTTCCGGGCTGCCGGCGCTGGCCGACGACTCAGGGCTGGCGGTGGATTTCCTTGGCGGTGCACCGGGCATCTATTCGGCGCGCTATGCCGATGGCAAGGGCGATGCGGCGAACAACGCCAAACTGCTCGATGCGCTGAAGGACGTGCCGCAAGCCGAGCGCGGCGCGCAGTTCGTTTGCGTACTGGCGCTGGTACGTCACGCCGATGATCCGTTGCCGATCCTCTGCGAAGGCTTGTGGCACGGGCGCATCCTCACCGCTGCCAGCGGCGAACACGGTTTCGGTTATGACCCGCTGTTCTGGGTGCCGGAGCGTGACGTCTCCAGCGCCGAATTGAGCCCGGCCGACAAGAACCAGATCAGCCACCGCGCCCGTGCAATGGATCTGCTGCGCCAGCGTCTGGGCTTGAAATGACCGGTGATTCTTCCGCGTCGTCGCTGATTGTCGGCGGCGCCGCCTCTTCGCCTCGGGCGCCGTTGCCGACGCTGCCGCCCCTGGCGCTGTACATCCACATCCCGTGGTGTGTGCGCAAATGCCCGTATTGCGACTTCAACTCGCACACTGCCAGCCCGGTGTTGCCGGAGCAGGAGTACGTCGACGCCTTGCTGGCCGATCTCGATCAGGACCTGCACGCCGTGTACGGGCGTGAAATCAGTTCGATCTTTTTCGGTGGCGGCACGCCGAGCCTGTTCAGCGCCGAAGCCCTCGGGCGACTGCTGGAAGGCGTCGAGCAGCGCATTCCATTTGCTCATGACATCGAAATCACTCTGGAAGCCAATCCCGGCACCTTCGAGCAAGAGAAGTTCATCGCGTACCGCAAGCTGGGGATCAATCGCCTGTCAATTGGCATCCAGAGTTTCCAGCAGGAAAAGCTCAAGGCGCTTGGCCGGATTCACAACGGTGACGAAGCGGTGCGTGCTGCCGGCATGGCGCGTCAGGCCGGGTTCGATAACTTCAACCTCGACTTGATGCACGGCTTGCCGGATCAGTCGCTAGACGATGCCTTGAGCGATTTGCGCCAGGCTATCGAACTGAATCCGACGCACATCTCCTGGTATCAACTGACATTGGAACCGAACACCGTGTTCTGGAACCAGCCGCCGGTGCTGCCGGAGGACGACACGCTGTGGGACATTCAGGAAGCCGGGCAGGCGCTTTTGGCCGAGCACGGTTACGCGCAGTATGAAGTCTCGGCTTATGCCCAGGCCGGTCGGCCAGCGCGGCATAACCTCAATTACTGGAGCTTCGGCGACTTCATCGGCATCGGCGCGGGTGCGCACGGCAAGTTGAGTCATCCCGACGGACGCATCGTGCGTACCTGGAAGACCCGTCTGCCGAAGGACTATCTCAACCCGGCAAAAAGCTTCCAGGCTGGCGAAAAAGCGCTGACCAATGACGAGATGCCGTTTGAGTTTCTGATGAACGCTTTACGCCTGACCGCCGGCGTCGAGTCCCGTCTGTATCCGGAGCGCACCGGCCTGTCGCTGGAAAGCCTCGCCGAAGGCCGGGCCGCGGCAGAACAAAGCGGTCTGTTGCAGGTCGAACCGTCACGTCTGGCGGCCACCGAGCGCGGACAGCTGTTTCTCAACGACTTGCTGCAACAATTTCTGAACTGATTTCAGTGATAAGGGAAAACGCATGGATTTGATACTCGACCTGCTCGCCACCGTCTCCCGCTGGAGCCGCAGCAACCTCTCGGAAATCGCCCTGGCGCTGGTCGGCTGCCTGCTGGTGCTGTTCGGCGCCGACTTCAAAGGCTGGGTCGAGCAGCGCCTGGGCAGCATCGCCGGCGCCTTGCGCGTACCGCTGATGGCGCTGCTGTGCGTGATCGGCAGCGGTGCAGCGCTGATTTACGCCACGCCGTGGGTTATCAAGGGTTTGAGCCAGTTCAACAACTACAGCCTGGCGCCAGTCCTGCTGGTAGTCCTCGTTCTCATCGGCGTGGTCGCCGACCGCCGCTGATCTTTCGGCCGCTTTTGATCGTTCCCATGCTCCGCGTGGGAATGCCTCAATGGACGCTCTGCGTCCGCTGTGGGACGCAGAGCGTCCCGGGCAGCATTCCCACGCAGAGCGTGGAAATCATTGCGTGATGCTTAGGCGAGTTTTTCGAACTTCAGGTCCCAGACGCCATGGCCAAGACGTTCGCCGCGGCGTTCGAACTTGGTGATCGGGCGTTCGGCCGGGCGCGGTACGCATTTGCCGTCTTCGGCGAGGTTGCGATAACCCGGGGCGACGTTCATCACTTCCAGCATGTATTCGGCGTACGGTTCCCAGTCGGTAGCCATGTGCAGAATGCCGCCAACCTTCAACTTGCTGCGCACCAGTTCAGCGAACGACGCCTGAACGATACGACGCTTGTGGTGACGGCTCTTGTGCCACGGATCCGGGAAAAACAGCATCAGGCGATCGAGGCTATTGTCGGCGATGCAGCGGTTGAGCACCTCGATCGCGTCGCAATCGTAGACCCGCAGGTTGGTCAGGCCCTGAGTCAGCACGCCATTGAGCAGCGCGCCAACCCCCGGACGGTGAACCTCAACACCGATGAAATCCTGCTCCGGCGCCGCCGCGGCCATTTCCAGCAGCGAGTGGCCCATGCCGAAACCGATCTCCAGCGAGCGCGGTGCCGAACGGCCGAACACTTGATCGTAATCCACCGGCGCGTCAGCCAGCGGCAGCACGTACAGCGGCGCGCCCTGATCCAGACCGCGTTGCTGGCCTTCGGTCATGCGCCCGGCGCGCATCACGAAACTCTTGATGCGGCGGTGTTGGCGCTCGTCGCCCTCTTCCGTCTGGATAGGCGTGTCGTTCGATTCAGTCATCAATGGCTCTTACTTGATCAGACCATCCAGCGGCGAAGAGGCGCTGGCATAGAGTTTTTTCGGCATACGGCCAGCAAGGTAGGCCAGGCGGCCTGCAACGATGGCGTGTTTCATGGCTTCAGCCATCATCACCGGCTGCTGGGCGTGGGCGATGGCCGAGTTCATCAGCACCGCATCGCAACCCAGTTCCATGGCGATGGTCGCGTCGGACGCAGTGCCGACACCGGCATCGACCAACACAGGAATCTTGGCTTCTTCGAGGATGATCTGCAGGTTGTACGGGTTGCAGATCCCCAGACCGGAACCGATCAGACCGGCCAGCGGCATGACCGCGATGCAGCCGATTTCTGCCAGTTGACGGGCGATGATCGGGTCATCGCTGGTGTACACCATCACGTCGAAACCTTCCTTGACCAGCGTTTCCGCGGCCTTGAGGGTTTCGATCACGTTAGGAAACAGGGTTTTCTGGTCAGCCAGTACTTCCAGCTTCACCAGGTTGTGACCATCGAGCAGCTCACGGGCCAGGCGGCAAGTGCGCACGGCTTCGATGGCGTCGTAGCAGCCCGCAGTGTTCGGCAGGAAGGTGTAGCGCTCCGGCGACAGCACGTCGAGCAGGTTCGGCTCGCCTTCGATCTGGCCCAGGTTAGTGCGGCGTACGGCGAAGGTGACGATCTCGGCACCCGAGGCTTCGATGGCCTGACGGGTTTCTTCCATGTCACGGTACTTGCCGGTACCGACCAGCAAACGCGACTGGTAAGTACGACCGGCCAGAACAAAAGGCTTGTCGCTACGAACGATGCTCATGGGGAATCCTCTTTAGGGGTGAGGGTCTTGCAGAATTCTCTACCCTTGCGGGCCGGGCGATCAGCCGCCGCCGATGGCGTGCACCACTTCGACGTTGTCACCGTCATTGAGCGTGGTGCTGGCATGCTGGCTGCGCGGGACGATATCCAGATTGAGTTCGACTGCCACCCGGCGTCCGGTCAGTTCCAGACGGGTGATCAGGGCCGCAACAGTCTCGCCGTCGGGCAGTTCAAGGGATTCACCGTTCAACTGAATGCGCATGCGCAACGCCGCCATCATTTTTAGGGGCTGGCATTCTAGCCCGATCATGACCTAAAGGTCAGCACCAAGCGTCAAGCGGTTGGTTGCAGGCGCCAGGCGGCGAGGCCCAGGCAAACCCAACCGGCCAGAAATGCCAGACCGCCGAACGGAGTGATGATGCCGAGTTTGCTGATACCGGTGATGGTCAGCACGTACAGGCTACCGGAGAACAGCAGAATGCCCACGGTGAACGACACGCCGGCCCAAGCGACCAGCCGCCCCTGAATCTGCGTGGCCAACAGCGCCACTCCGAACAGTGCCAGGGTGTGCACCAGTTGATAAGTGACGCCGGTGTGGAAAATAGACAGATATTCAGGCGTCAGTCGGCTTTTCAGGCCATGGGCGGCGAATGCGCCCAACGCCACACCGGTGAAACCGAAAAAAGCGGCCAGCATCAAAAAGCCACGCAGCATTGGGAACTCCAGTCAGACGCGATCGGCAGGGTCTGTATAATGGCCCGCTCCACCGGTTCGGCCAAGCCATCTCTATGCTGCGTACTATTTTCCGTCGTCTCACGAAGGCCCTGCTCTGGTTCGCCGGCGGCAGTGTCTTGCTGGTGCTGGTGTTTCGCTTCGTGCCGCCGCCGGGCACGGCGTTGATGGTCGAGCGCAAGGTCGAATCCTGGGTCGATGGTGAGCCGATTGACCTGCAGCGCACATGGAAGCCGTGGGACGAGATCTCCGACGATCTCAAAGTGGCGGTCATGGCCGGTGAGGATCAGAAGTTTCCCGAGCATTGGGGTTTTGACTTCAGTGCGATCCAGGCCGCACTGGCGCACAACGAACTCGGCGGCTCGATTCGCGGCGCCAGCACCTTGAGCCAGCAAGTGTCGAAGAACCTGTTTCTGTGGGCCGGCCGCAGCTATCTGCGTAAAGGCCTGGAGGCCTGGTTTACCGCGCTGATCGAGGTGTTCTGGCCCAAGCAGCGGATTCTTGAGGTGTACCTGAACAGCGTCGAGTGGGATGACGGGGTGTTTGGCGCCGAAGCTGCGGCCCGCCATCACTTTGGCGTGAGCGCGAAGTCGTTGTCGCGGCAGCAGGCGAGTTATCTGGCGGCCGTTCTACCCAATCCGCGTGTCTGGAGTGCGAGTCATCCAACCGCTTATGTGTCGCGCCGGGCCGGGTGGATTCGGCAGCAGATGAGCCAGTTGGGTGGGGATAGTTATTTGCTTGGGCTGAATGATTCGCGGCGAGCACCGTGGTCTCGATAGCCAGTCAAGATTTTTCCAAACCCTAAAGATCCCTGTGGGAGCGGGCTTGCCCGCGATAGCGGTAGTTCAGCCACCATCTACATGACTGACCCGACGCCATCGCTGGCAAGCCAGCTCCCACAGGGATTGATGCTGCCCTGACATATGCGCATAAAAAAACGCCCCGATCATCGCTGATCGAGGCGTTTTTTATTGCCTGCTCGCCGGTTACGCGGCGATCGACAACTTGAGCTTGTTCATAGCGCTCTTCTCGAGCTGACGGATCCGCTCGGCCGACACGTTGTACTTCTGCGCCAGGTCGTGCAGCGTGGCTTTCTCTTCTGCCAGCCAGCGCTGGTAGAGGATGTCACGGCTGCGTTCGTCCAGCACTTCCAGTGCTTCGTGCAGGTTGCTGTTGGAGTTGTCGCTCCAGTCGGCATCTTCCAGTTGACGCGCCGGGTCGTACCGGTGGTCTTCCAGATAGTTGGCCGGCGACTGGAAAGCGCTGTCGTCGTCAGCTTCAGCAGCCGGGTCGAAGGCCATGTCATGGCCGGTCAGGCGACTTTCCATCTCGCGCACTTCACGCGGTTCAACACCAAGGCTTTCCGCCACACGGTGGACTTCCTCGTTGTTCAGCCACGCCAGACGTTTCTTCTGGCTGCGCAGGTTGAAGAACAGCTTGCGCTGGGCCTTGGTGGTCGCAACTTTCACAATGCGCCAGTTGCGCAGGATGAACTCGTGAATTTCCGCCTTGATCCAGTGCACGGCGAACGACACCAGACGCACACCCATTTCCGGGTTGAAGCGCTTCACGGCCTTCATCAGGCCGACGTTACCTTCCTGGATCAGGTCAGCCTGAGCCAGACCGTAGCCGGAATAGCTACGGGCGATATGTACGACAAAACGCAGGTGGGCGAGCACCATCTGCCGAGCCGCCCCCAAATCCTGCTCATAGTAGAGACTCTCGGCCAGTTCACGCTCCTGCTCCGGCGTCAGCAATGGAATGCTGTTGACGGTGTGCACGTAAGCTTCCAGGTTCGCACCCGGAACCAACGCATACGCAGGTTGCAAAGAATTGGTCATACGAAAAAACCTCCCACTTACATACTCGTGCCTCACGGCACTGCGAAAAATTGACCGGGAATTCAAGTACAAGTTCCCAAAAAAACCGCGAGGCCAATCACGCGCAAAAAAGATTCTACTTCGGCGCCAGCTCCCTGAGATGGCGTGCGACTGCAATCCATGCACCGATATAACCCAACAGCACCGCGCCAAGCAAGAGCGACAGACCGTCGGCAACTGGCACTCCGGCCAGCGCGAAATCACTGCCGTACAAGCCGGCCAGCCCAACCACCGCATCGTTCAGCCAGTTCAGGCCGAACGCCAATACACACCAGGACAGAAGCCCCGCACCGAAGCCATACAACGCACCCATATAAAGGAAAGGGCGACGCACATAACTGTCAGTGCCGCCGACGAGTTTAATCACTTCTATCTCGGTGCGGCGGTTTTCAATATGAAGACGAATGGTATTGCCTATCACCAAAAGTAATGCAGAAACCAGCAGCACTGTCAGACCGAAGACAAAACGATCGCCAAGCTTGAGGATGGCGGCCAGACGCTCGACCCAGACTAGATCAAGTTGCGCCTGTTGTACCTTGGGCAGTTCGGAAAGTTTTTGTCTTAATGCTTCCAGCGTTGGCTTGTCGACTTCATTCGGAGTGACCAGTACCACGCCCGGCAACGGGTTCTCCGGCAGCTCGCGCAGGGCTTCACCCAGTCCGGACTGTTGCTGGAACTCTTCCAGCGCCTGATCGCGGCCGACATATTCAGCATCAGCTACGCCGGGCATGCCTTTGATCTGTTCGCGCAACGACTCGCCCTGTTCCGGGCTCGCGTCGAGTTGCAGATACAGCGAGATCTGCGCCGCCCGCTGCCACGAACCACCAAGACGTTCGACGTTGTTGAGCAACAGCGAAAGCCCCATCGGCAGGCTCAGCGCCACGGCCATCACCATGCAGGTGAAGAAACTGCCAATCGGCTGCTTGCCGAGGCGACGCAGGCTGTCGAGCAGACTGGCGCGATGGCTTTCGACCCAGGCACGGAACAACGTGGCGAAATCCGGGCCATCGTCTTCGTCGTGCTTTTTCTTCTTCGGCGGCTGCGGATCGGCGGCCTTCGGGGCCACGCGTTCGGAAACCTTCGGACTGCGTGTTGCACTCATACCCCGGCCTCCCCGTCGCCGATCAATCGGCCACGTTGCAGGGTCAACATGCGGTGACGCATGCGCGCGATCAGCGCCAGGTCGTGACTGGCGATCAGCACGCTGGTGCCCAGACGGTTGATGTCTTCGAACACGCCCATGATTTCGGCCGCCAGACGCGGGTCGAGGTTACCGGTCGGTTCGTCCGCCAGCAGCAAGGCCGGGCGGTGCACGATGGCGCGGGCAATGCCGACGCGCTGTTGCTGACCGGTGGACAGGTCGCCCGGGTACAGATCGGTTTTATCCGACAGCGCCACGCGTTCCAGCGCCGAATCGACACGCTTGGCGATTTCGGCCTTGGACAAGCCAAGAATCTGCAGCGGCAAGGCGACGTTGTTGAACACCGTGCGATCGAACAGCAACTGGTGATTCTGGAATACCACACCGATCTGCCGGCGCAGGAACGGAATCTGCGCGTTGCTGATGGTGCTCAGGTCTTGCCCGGCCAGCAGCAGTTTGCCACTGGTCGGACGTTCCATCGCCAGCAACAGGCGCAACAACGTGGATTTACCGGCACCGGAGTGGCCGGTGACAAACAAGAACTCGCCACGACGGACTCGAAAGCTCAGCTCATGCAAGCCGACGTGACCGTTCGGGTAGCGTTTACCGACCTGTTCGAAACGAATCATGAACGCTCCCGCTCGGCAAACAGTGCCTGGACAAAGGGTTCGGCTTCAAAGGTACGCAAATCGTCGATGCCTTCACCGACGCCGATGTAGCGGATCGGCAGGCCAAACTGCTTGGCCAGGGCGAAGATCACCCCGCCCTTGGCGGTACCGTCGAGCTTGGTCAGCGCCAGGCCGGTCAGTTCGACGGTCTGGTTGAATTGCTTGGCCTGATTGATGGCGTTCTGGCCAGTACCGGCGTCGAGCACCAGCAGCACTTCGTGCGGCGCGTCAGCGTCGAGCTTGCCAATCACACGGCGAACCTTCTTCAGCTCTTCCATCAGGTTGTCTTTGGTGTGCAGACGACCGGCGGTGTCAGCGATCAAAACGTCGATGCCGCGGGCCTTGGCAGCCTGCACGGCGTCGAAGATCACCGAAGCCGAGTCGGCGCCGGTGTGCTGGGCGATCACCGGAATCTTGTTGCGCTCGCCCCAGACCTGCAATTGTTCCACAGCGGCGGCGCGGAAGGTGTCACCGGCGGCAAGCATGACTTTCTTGCCTTCCAGTTGCAGCTTCTTCGCCAGTTTGCCGATGGTGGTGGTCTTGCCGGCGCCGTTGACGCCGACTACCAGAATCACGAAAGGCTTGTTCTGCGAGGCGATTTTCAGCGGTTGTTCGACCGGTTTGAGCATCGCGGCCAGTTCGGCCTGCAGGGATTTGTACAGCGCGTCGGCGTCGGCCAGCTCTTTGCGCGCGACCTTCTGGGTCAGACGCTGGATGATTTGCGTGGTGGCTTCGACACCCACGTCGGCGGTGAGCAGACGGGTTTCGAGGTCATCGAGCAGATCGTCATCGATGGTTTTGCGGCCGAGGAACAGGCTGGCCATGCCCTCGCCGATGCTGGCGCTGGTTTTCGACAAACCTTGCTTGAGGCGGGCGAAGAAACCGGCTTTGGTTTCTTCGGTGCGCGGGGCTTCGACCGGGGCCTCGGCAACCACTTCGACTGGAGTAACAGGAGCAGCGACAACCGGTGCAGGTGCAGGTGCAGGTGCAGGTGCAGGCTCGGGCTCTTGGACAACTGGCGCAACAAACACGGGCGCAACAGGCTCGACAACAACCGGCGCAGGCACAACTACCGGCTCAACCACCGGCACCGGAGCAACCTCTGCAACGAATGCAGCAGGCGCAGGAATGTCTGGGGTGATGTGCGGCGCTGCCTCTTCAACCAATGCCACTGGCTCTTCCGCCACTGGCAAAGTCAACCATGGCTCAGCCGCCGGGGTCAGCGGCAATTCCGCCGCTACAGGCGCTTCAGGCTCGGGTTCTGGCTCAACCGGTTGCAACACCGGCTCGGCAATCGGCAGAACGATCGGTGCCGGCTCTTCTTCTATAACCGGAGCAGGCTCAGGAATCGCGGGCGGCTGTTCGACGACGGGTTCCTGCGGTTTCTTACGCAGCCATCCGAACAGGCTTTTCTTCTCGCCAGCCGCAGCTGGGGTCTTCTTGTCGTCGTTGGAACCAAACATGGAGGACGGCTATCTCACGGTAGCGACGCGCCATAAGGGCGCCCCGGCAAATAAATATTCGATGCAGAACAGACTGTGTTTCATCCAGCTTGTTCACGCGCAACATTTTGTCGAGGCGCCACAGGCACCTCAAAGGTCGATTAATACGAAGGACTGGAACGGCATCGTCGGCGAAAACGCAGAGTTTAGCTGACAAACTCAAAGCTTCTTCCGGGAACCCATACAACCTATCGACCGATCAGTGGCTTGATAGGCGTGGCCGCCAGTAAAACGGATCAGTATCCTAGCACCTCCTCGCCCGCCTAGGCTAAGACCAAGCGGGCAGCCCAACAGGTTAAAAAACGAATGAATGCTCTAGCCCGCCGCGCTGCAGGCCTGCTGCTCAGCACAGTCTGCCTGCCCCTTTCGGCCCTGGCGGCCGACCCGCAACCGACCCACGAATTCACCCTCGACAACGGCCTCAAGGTCGTCGTGCGCGAAGACCATCGCGCGCCGGTGGTGGTGTCGCAGGTCTGGTACAAGGTCGGCTCCAGCTACGAAACCCCGGGCCAGACCGGTCTGTCCCACGCGCTTGAGCACATGATGTTCAAGGGCAGCGAGAAAGTCGGTCCCGGCGAAGCCTCTTTGATCCTGCGCGACTTGGGCGCCGAAGAGAACGCTTTCACCAGCGACGACTTCACCGCTTATTACCAAGTGTTGGCGCGCGACCGTCTGGGCGTAGCCTTCGAACTGGAAGCCGACCGCATGGCCAATCTGCGCCTGCCGGCCGACGAGTTCGCCAAGGAAATCGAAGTCATCAAGGAAGAGCGCCGCTTGCGCACCGATGACAAGCCAATGTCCAAAGCCTACGAGCGCTACAAGGCCATGGCCTACCCGGCCAGCGGCTACCACACGCCGACCATTGGCTGGATGGCCGACCTCGACCGCATGAAGGTCGAAGAGCTGCGCCACTGGTACCAATCCTGGTACGTGCCGAACAACGCCACACTGGTGGTGGTCGGCGACGTGACCCCGGACGAAGTGAAAACCCTCGCCCAGCGCTATTTCGGCCCGATCGCCAAGCGCGACGTGCCACCGGCGAAAAAACCACTGGAACTGGCCGAGCCCGGCGAACGCCAGATCACCCTGCACGTGCAGACTCAGTTGCCTAGCTTGATGCTCGGTTTCAACGTGCCAAGCATTGCGACGGCTGAAGACAAACGCTCGGTCAACGCCTTGCGCCTGATCTCGGCCCTGCTCGACGGCGGTTACAGCGGGCGCATCCCGACGCAACTGGAGCGCGGCGAAGAACTGGTCTCCGGCGGTTCGTCGAGCTACGACGCCTACACCCGTGGCGACAGCCTGTTCACCCTCTCGGCAACGCCGAACACGCAGAAGAAAAAGACCATCGCGCAAGCCGAGGCCGGTCTGTGGAAGTTGCTGGAGCAGCTGAAAACCACCGCGCCGTCCGCCGAAGAACTCGAGCGCGTACGTGCACAAGTGATCGCCGGTCTGGTGTTCGAACGTGATTCGATCACCAGCCAGGCCACCGCCATCGGCCAACTCGAGACCGTAGGCCTGTCGTGGAAACTGATGGACACCGAACTCGCCGATCTGGAAAGCGTGACCCCGCAAGACATTCAGAACGCCGCAAAGCTGTATTTCACCCGCGAACGTCTCAGCGTCGCCCACGTCCTGCCACTGGAGACGACTCATGAGTAAGCGCAAATCCCCACGCCTGCTGCTCGGCCTGATCGCCGTGGCGGTGATTGGCTCTGCCGCGTTCTACCTGTCGCCGGGCGCTGACAGCAATGCCAGCGAAGCCCTCGACAACGCCAAGTCCAGCCAGAAGCTGCAATCGCTGGCCGAACTCGACGGCAAGGCCCCGGCCAGCCGCAAACTCGACGTGCAAACCTGGAACACCGCCGCAGGCGCCAAAGTGCTGTTCGTCGAAGCCCATGAGCTACCGATGTTCGACATGCGCCTGATCTTCGCCGCCGGCAGCAGCCAGGACGGCAGCGCATCGGGTTTGGCGGTACTGACCAACGCGATGCTCAACGAAGGTGTTGCCGGTAAAGACGTCGGCGCCATCGCTCAGGGCTTTGAAGGTCTGGGGGCGGATTTCGGCAACGGTGCGTTCAAGGACATGGCGTTGGCCTCGCTGCGCAGCCTGAGTGCTGCCGACAAACGCGAACCGGCCTTGAAGCTGTTCTCGGAAGTGGTCGGTAAACCGACCTTCCCGGCCGACTCCTTCGCGCGTATCAAGAACCAGATGCTCGCCGGTTTCGAATACCAGAAACAGAACCCCGGCAAACTCGCCAGCCTTGAGCTGATGAAGCGTCTTTATGGCGACCACCCGTACGCGCATTCGAGTGACGGCAATCCACAGAGCGTGCCGAAGATTACCCTTGCGCAGTTGCGTGAGTTCCACGCCAAGGCCTACGCCGCTGGCAACGTGGTCATCGCGCTGGTCGGTGATCTGTCGCGCGCGGAAGCCGAGGCGATTGCCAATCAGGTCTCCTCGGCCCTGCCCAAAGGCCCGGCGCTGGCGAAAATCGCTCAGCCGCAGGAACCGAAAGCCAGCGTCAACCACATCGAGTTTCCGTCGAAGCAAACCAACCTGATGCTCGCGCAACTGGGCATCGACCGTGACGATCCGGATTACGCGGCGCTGTCGATGGGCAACCAGATCCTCGGTGGTGGCGGTTTCGGCACGCGCCTGATGAGCGAAGTGCGTGAGAAACGCGGCCTGACCTACGGCGTGTACTCGGCATTCAGCCCGATGCAGGCACGTGGCCCGTTCATGATCAACCTGCAGACCCGCGCAGAAATGAGCGAAGGCACCCTGAAACTGGTGCAGGACGTGCTCGCCGACTATCTGAAAACCGGGCCGACGCAGAAAGAACTCGATGACGCCAAACGCGAACTGGCCGGCAGCTTCCCGCTGTCCACCGCGAGCAATGCCGATATCGTCGGCCAACTTGGCGCGATGGGCTTCTATAATCTGCCGCTGAGCTATCTGGATGATTTCATGCGTCAGTCGCAAAGCCTGACCGTGGAACAAGTCCGCGACGCCCTGAACAAACACCTGAGCACGGACAAAATGGTCATCGTCACCGCTGGCCCGACCGTGCCGCAAAAGCCGTTACCGGCCCCATCTGATAAACCTGCCGAGCAACCGCTCGGGGTTCCGGAGCATTAATGGCAACTCGTTCCCCTAAAAAGCCTGCGCACAACGTCCACAACGGTGTGAACCAGTTGCGCATCATTGGCGGCCAATGGCGCAGCCGCAAGCTGAGCTTCCCCGATGCGCCGGGCCTGCGCCCGACGCCGGACCGCGTGCGTGAAACCCTGTTCAACTGGCTCGCGCCGTATGTTGAAGGGGCCAAGGTACTCGATCCGTTCGCCGGCAGCGGCGCGCTGTTTCTCGAAGCGCTGTCCCGTGGCGCGGCCATGGGCCAGGCACTGGATGCCAGCAACATTGCGGTGTCCAGCCTGAAAGAACACCTCGGTACCCTGCGCTGCACCAACGGCCAGGTGCAGACTGCCGACGCCCTGCGTTATCTGGAAACCCAGACCGCCAGCGCGTACGACCTGGTGTTCCTCGATCCGCCGTTCAACCAGAACCTGCTGCCTGCCGTCTGCACCTTGCTCGAAGAGCGTCAGTGGCTGGCGCCGGACTCGTGGATCTACACTGAAAGCGAAACGGCGCCATCGACGCTGGGCCTGCCGGGCAACTGGCGCCTGCACCGCGAACAGAAATCCGGCCGGGTTTACTACGCGCTGTGGCAACGTACGGCAGAGATCGCCGGTTAATCGACCGGTCTGAATAGGCGGCGCCCCTTCCAACAGGGTCGCCGCTCTGCATCGAGAATCATCGTGTCCACCTCTTCAGAACGCTTCACCCCCGCCCTCGGCCTCGGCAATCCGCACCTGCAAACCTTGTGGGGGCCGCTGTGGCGCAAAACCGTACATATCGAGCGTGAACGTGAACGCCTGTGGCTCGAGGATGGCGACTTCCTTGACCTCGACTGGCACGGCCCGCACACCGCCGATGCGCCCCTGGTGTTGGTACTGCACGGCCTGACCGGCTCCTCCAATTCGCCTTACGTCGCCGGTATCCAGAAGGCGCTGGCCGATCAAGGCTGGGCCAGCGTGGCGCTGAACTGGCGTGGCTGTTCCGGTGAACCGAATCTGCTCCCGCGCAGTTATCACTCCGGCGCCAGCGAAGACCTCGCCGAGACTATCAAGCACCTGCGCGCCAAACGACCATTGGCACCGTTGTATGCCGTCGGCTACTCCCTGGGCGGCAACGTGCTGCTCAAACATCTTGGGGAAACCGGCAGCGCCAGCGGTGTGCTCGGTGCAGTCGCAGTGTCGGTGCCGTTTCGCCTCGACCAATGCGCCGACCGCATCGGCCAGGGATTTTCCAAGGTCTATCAGGCGCACTTCATGCGCGAGATGGTCGCTTACATCAAGAACAAGCAACGGCAGTTTCAGCATGACGGTCGCGAAGACGGACTCGCCGCGCTGGCAGCCCTCGGCTCGCTGGAAAACATGCGCACGTTCTGGGATTTCGATGGCCGGGTAACCGCGCCGTTGCACGGTTTCAATGATGCCGAGGATTACTATCGCCGCGCTTCAAGCCGCTACTTCCTCGGTGAGATCCGCACGCCGACCCTGATCATTCAGGCGGCGGACGATCCGTTCGTGTTCCCGCACAGCTTGCCGCAAGCCAGTGAGCTGTCGGCGTCGACCGCTTTCGAATTGCAGGCACGCGGCGGGCATGTCGGCTTTGTCGACGGCTCGCTACGTCAGCCTGGTTATTACCTGGAACGACGCATCCCGCAGTGGCTGGCCAGCGTGCCCGCATGAGCGATCAGGGCGAGTCGATCCGCTTCTGGCAAACCGCGCCGCTGGCCGGGGTCGAGTTGTTGTCGGCGCGCTACATCGAGCAGCGCTTCGCCCCGCATGTGCACGACGGATTCGTGATCGGCATGATCATGGCCGGTGCCCAGCGTTATCGCTATCGCGGCGCCGAGCATCTGGCTGGCAGCGGCACGCTGGTGTTGATCAATCCGGACGAATTGCATACCGGGCACAAAGGCACTGAGGACGGCTGGCTGTATCGGGCGTTTTATCCCGATACTTCACAGATCGTTTCGTTGCTGGATGAGCTGGAGCTGTCCACCACGAGTCTGCCGGCGTTCGGCGCCACGCTGTATCGCGATGCGGATCTGGTCAACGGCTTTGCGCAATTGCACCGCTTGCTGGAAAGCCCGGCGACCGCGCTGCAACAGCAAACGGTGTGGCGCGAGATGATGTTGCTGCTGTTGCAGCGCCATGCGGCTGTGCCGGTCCCTGGACGAGCCGGCAAGGAACACCGCGCAGTGCTGTTGGGCAAAGAATTGCTGCACGCACAACTGGCGGCGCCACCATCACTGGAAGAGCTCGCGGCGGCGGTCAATCTGTCGCCGTTCCATTTCGCCCGGGTGTTTCGCCGCGCCACCGGCATGCCGCCGCATACCTGGCTGATGCAGCAACGTATCGCCCAGGCGCGTGCACTGTTGCAACACGGCTGCCTGCCGGTGGAAGTCGCCACACAATTGGGGTTTGCCGACCAGAGCCACTTGAGCCGGCAGTTCAAGCAGGCTTATGGCGTCGGGCCCGCCGCCTACCGTAACGCCCGGATGGAAAGCTAAAAGATCGCAGCCTTCGGCAGCTCCTACAGGGAAATGCATTCCAATGCAGGAGCTGCCGAAGGCTGCGATCTTTTGATCTTG